>JBMFPL010000415.1:0-3394 GCA_049969115.1 Bryobacteraceae bacterium
TGGTGGTGAGGGATGGGGCGGTGGACGCCCTGTGCCACGGGGCGGCCCTGGCGGGCGAAGTAACGGCGGACGCCCTCGGCGATCATGCTGACGAAGAGGGTGTCCATGGCCGAGACGGTATGGGCGCCGTGCAGTTCGGTGGAGCCGACGGGGATGATCACCACGTCGTTTTTCTTGCGCTGGGCCTCCAGCTCGTGGCGGATGGTGGTCTGGATGTAGGAGCCCGGTTTGGCCCACTCGCAACCGCCGGGCGCGGGGATGCCGTAGTCGGCCAGGATGGCGTCGAGTGTGGCTTCGTCGGCCTCCCAGATTTCCTTTTTCATGCGCCCGACCGGAGTATCTTCGAAGTAAAGGTCGGGCTGGTTGGTGGTAAGCCACTTACTCATGTTGTAACTCCTTTCCCTGAACTCGAGTTCTCAGAACACGCAGGTGATCTTGCAATGGGTCTTGTCGGTCTGGAGCAGGACGACGTGCTCGGGCACCTCGTCCAGGCCGATTTTCTTGGTGATGATCGGGGTGATGTCCATGCCCGTGGCCATGCAGGAGATGACGCGGGGGAAGGTGCCGTAGCCGGAATGGCCCTGGGCGCCGGCGATTTTGGCCTTCTTGACCTCGTACACCTCGCAGTTGATCGGCGGGTTAATGGGCGCGCGGGCGACCAGCACGATCTTGGCGCCGATGAACTTGCCGTACCAGATGGCCTCCTCCATCTGTGGGATGACCTTGTCAGGCAGGCCGGTGGCTTCCAGGTACAGGGCGGCGCCGAGGCCGCCGGTGTATTGGAGAACCTTTTCGGCGAAGTTCTCGGTGATGGGGTTGATGACATGGTCGGCGCCCAGCCGGCGACCCAACTCGGCGCGGGATTCCGATGGCTCGCTGAGGATGACCTTGGCGGCGCCGGCGCGCTTCATGATGGCCACGGCGGCCAGGCCGATGGGGCCGCCGCCGCAGATGACGGCGTTGTCGCCGGGGCGGATGCCGCCGCCGCACTCGATGACCGCGTTATAGGCCACGGAGGTGGGCTCCACCAGGCTGCCGGCCAGGAAGAGCTCGTCGCCGGGGTAGCGGTCGCGCAGTTCGGCCAGGCTCCAGAGGTACCGGGCGTCGAGCGCGATGTAAGGGGCGAAAGCGCCGGGGACGCTGAAGCCCATCTCCTGGAGCTGCTCGCACTGGTTCGGGTTGCCCTCGGCGCAGGGCCGGCAGTACGAGCACCAGAACATTTCCTCGGCGCAGACCGGCTCGCCGGGCTCGAAGCGGCGCCCGGTGCGCTTGTTATAGGCGCGCTCGCCGGCCTCCACCACGACGCCGGACATTTCATGGCCGAGCACGACGGGAAAAGCGGTCAGACCGGGATAGAGCGTGTAACCCTGGCTGTCGGTCTGGGCCATGTGCACGTCGCTGCCGCAGATCCCGCAGGCTTTCACCTGCACCAGGCACTCGGTGGGGCCGATCCTGGGCATTTCGCGTTCTTCGAGGGAAAGTTTGGGGTATCGCCACACGAAGCTGCCCAGGTAAGTGAGCTTGCCTTCGATATCCTTGGGACCCAGCCGGAATCCCGGCCTGGGATCCCATGTAGCGGACAGAACCACAGCCTTCATCGCAAAGCCTCCTTGGTGAAGTAAGTACGAGTAACTCGGGTTATGGCCTGGCCCGGGACGCGGGAGAAAGCTTCAGCGCAGGAACTCACGGGCATTCTCCCTGGTCACCAGTCCGGTGCCAATGTCAACGACCTTTTCCACGGGCTGGCCGCGGGCGGCCTTGATGGCTTCCTGGATGGCGCGCTCGCCGATGCGCTCGGGGAACTGGGCCACCACCGCATCCATGCGCCCTTCCATGACCGCGCGCACGGCTTCGCGGCCGGCGTCGAAGCCCACCAGCACGACCTTGCCGGTGAGGTTGCGGGCGGCGATGGCCTCCATGGCGCCCAGCGCCATCTGGTCATTGGTGGCGAAGACGGCGCGCAAATCGGGGTGGCGGGTGAGCAGGTTCTCCATGACGGTCATGCCCAGCGCCCGCTCGCTGTTGGCCGGCTGGGCGCCCACGAACTGGATGTCAGGCGCCTTGCGGATGACGTCGAGGAAGCCGGCCAGGCGGTCCTCCTGGGTGGCCACGCCGAGCACGCCGCGAATGACGGCGACCTTGCCCCGGCCGCCGGTGGCGCGCAGGATGAACTCGGCGGCCATGCGCCCGCCCAGGCGGTTATCGATGCCGACGAAGCCGGCGCGGTGGGGCCAGGGGATGTCGGTGTCCACGATGAGCACGGGGATGCCGGCGGCGCGGGCCTTGTCCAGCACGGGCAGGATTTCAGCCACGCCGGCGGGAGCCACGGCGAGGGCGGACACGCGCTTGAGGATCTGGTCTTCGAGAATGGCCACCTGGTGGTCAATGTTGATTTCGCGCTCGGGAGCGAGCACGGCGAGGCGGACTTGGGGATCGCGGCGTGCGGCCTGCTCGGCGCCGGATTTCAGGCGCTGCCAGAACTCCGAGTCGAGGGCCTTGGTGACCAGAACAATGTCGACTTTTTTCGTTTTATGTGCGCGGGGGCAGGCGGTTGCCCCCAAGGCGATCAGCATCAGAACGGCAAGAAATCTTCGTCGCATAGCCCTATGATCTCCCGCGCGCGGCGCGCTGGCGCACCACGTCCACCCAGACCGCGGCCACGATGACCGCGCCGATGACGACCGTCTGCCAGTAGGCGGAAACGTTGAGCAGGTTGAGCCCGTTGCGCAGCACGCCCATGATGAGCGCGCCCACCAAGGTGCCCAACACAGTGCCCACGCCGCCGAAGAAGCTGGCGCCGCCGATGATGACGGCGGCGATGGAATCCAGCTCGGCGCCCACACCGGCCAGCGGGAAGCCGGAGTTCATGCGCCCGGCCAGGATGACGGCGCCTGCGCCCGCCATCAGCCCGCTCAAAGCGTAGGCCAGAATGAGGCGGCGGTCCACGGGGACGCCGCACAGCAGCGCCGCTTGCCGGTTGCCGCCGATGGCGTAAAGATCGCGCCCTGGGGTAGTGCGGGTCAGGAAAAGGTGGAAGAGCAGGCAAAAGGCCACCACGACCACGACCGGCATGGGTACGCCGGCCAGCGTGCCCGCGCCCCAATAGCGGAAGGCGGGCGGCAGCTCGGAAATGGGGAAGCCGCCGGTGAGCACCAGGGCCAGCCCCCGGGCCACGTTCATCATGCCCAGAGTGGGGATGAAGGGGTGGGGCAGGCGGAGCTTGGTCAGCAGCACCCCGTTAATGGCCCCGAGCGCGGCCCCCGCGGCCAGCGCCAGCAGCAGCGCCGCAGCGGAAGGGGCGCCCGCCTTCAGGGCCATGGCGGCGAGCACGCAACAAAGGCCCAGCAGCGAGCCGACCGAAAGGTCTATGCCCGCCGTGACGATGACCGTCAAC
>JBMFPL010000416.1:0-3379 GCA_049969115.1 Bryobacteraceae bacterium
AGACCGTGGATACCGAATTGTCGCCGGAGGACAAGGACTGGGCGCCGGTCCTGCTGCACGAGTTCGTCATTCCGCCGCTGGCGGATCCTGGCCGTTACCGCATCGCGATCACCGCCGAGGACAAGCTCTCCGGTCAGCGCGCGCAGGCGGAGGTTTTCTTCCAGGTGCGCGGACCGGTGGTCGAGCCGAGCGACACGCTGGCGGCCCGCAACTTCCGATTCCTCAAAGGAGAAGACGGCCCCGTGGTAGCGGGCCCGCCCGTGTTTCAGCGCGGGGAAATGCTCTGGGCCCGCTTCGAAATCACCGGCTACAAGATCGGCGAGAACAACCGCATCGAGGTCGAATACGGGCTCAGCGTGCTCGGGCCCACGGGTAAGGAGATTTACGCGGAGCCGGTGGCGGCGGCCGAACGCAGCACGCCTTTTTACCCGCACCACTACCTACCCGGCATTCTCAGCCTGAATCTGGAAAAGGCCCAGCCCGGCGAGTACACGCTGGTAGTGAAGATCCGCGATCTTGTCGGCAACCAACAATACGAGTCCCGCCATCGTTTCCAGGTGCGCTGAGCGCTGCGGGCCGGTTGGGACAGGCGGTGTCCGGGCCAGTGGTTTGGGGGCGCGCCGGGCGCGGCGTTCTTAGCCGCGGCGCCGCTCAGCTGGGCTGTGGCGCACCCGCGAGAATGCGGCTCACCAGCTCCACGTTCTCGCGGATCTCGTCCTTGAAGCGAGGGAACATGCCCACGATGATGGCGTCCTGCGGCTTGATGTTGGAGAGCACGAAGCGGAAGGCCGCCTCCAGCCGCTCAGGGCTGTTGATGTTGCGTCCTGCCCCCAGGACCTTGAAGGCGAAGCAGGTCTTGCGCGTCTTGCGAACCACGGCGCACATGCGCTCGGGATCGCGCTCCATGTAGATCTCGCCCACCGGCGCTTCGCCCAGCTCCTTGCGCGTCTCCTCGGGAGTGCGGGTGACCCGGTACATGCAAGTCATGTAGTAGTCCACGTCCCAGCCGTGTTCCTCGATGTACTCGATCACGGCGGGGTTGTGCGTGGAAACTCCCGCGGGCACGCCGGCGTCATGCACCGCCTTGGTGAAATCGCGCACGATTTCCATCTGCCCCATCCGGAAGCGCTCGTCGGTGCGGTTGCCGTGATGCGCGATACCGATGGGGCCGAGCCGGGCCACTTCGGGTAGCAGCTTCCAGTTCTTCATCAGCTCGAAGTCGGCCAGCAGCAGCCAGTGCATCTTGCCGCCCTCGGCCCGGTAGCGCTTGAGGTCTTCGATGGTGGGATCGTTGTAGTGCACTTGCCAGGTGTTGATGCCGCACTGCTCGGCGCGGTGGAGGATTTCCATGCGCCGGTCCTGGGTCATCCACTCCCGCATCAGCGCATCCAAAATGCGGTTGAAGTGGGAGTAGCCGTAGAGGGGATTGGATCCGATGATCAGCCGTGTAACTTCCAGCCGGCCGAACTTGACTTTGGGCAGCGGCAGGACAGGGCTGTTGGCGGCACCAGCCAGCGCTCCCGCTACTCCCAGAAACTCCCTGCGCGTAGCGCCTTCGCGGCCCGACATAGCGAGGCAATTATAACACCCGCCTTGCCGGCCGGCGTTCAGCGGCCGCCAGCGCCGGTGTGCCAGGCGAGCGCTTCTGCTCCCGTCTGGGCTTCGCCTTCCTCCAGGTAATCCTCCTCTGCGTTGACTCGCCAGAGGTCGAAGTTCCCGCCCGCTATGTTGCGCGCTGCCAGCATGCCGGTGAGCATGGAGTGGTCCTGGTTGTTGTAACGGTGCATCCCATTACGACCGATCACCTGCAAATTGGGCAGCGATTCCAGGAATTGCCGCACCGCGCGCAGGCCGCGCAGATAGGAATCGTCATAGACCGGATAGGCCTTCTCCATGCGCACCACCGCGCCATCCACCACCCGATCGGCGCGCGCCAGGCCGAGCTGCGCGATCTCGCGGCGGGCCAGTTCGATCAATGCGGCATCTTGCATGCGCCAGAGCTCGTCGCCCCGGGAGCAGAAATACTCCATGCCCAGGCAGGTTTTCTCCGGGTCTGGGCTCATCTCGCGGCTCCAGTTGTTGTAGTTCTGGATGCGCCCCACGCGGACGCCGGGATCGTGCACGTAGATCCACTGGTCGGGAAAGAGATCCCGGCCCTCGACGATCAACGCCACGGTGAGGAAGTCGCGGTAGTGGAAATCATCGGCGGCGGCCCGCAGTTCCGGTGGCGGTTCCGGATCGAGCGCGCGGATCAAATCGGCCAAAGCGATGCTGCTGATGAAGTGCTCGCCGCGCCACAGGCGGCCTCCGGCTTGCACCGCGACCACGCGCCCCGGCGTCCAGAACACCCGCTCCACGGGGGCACCCAGCACCACGCGGCCACCGCCGGCTTCCACCAGATCTCGCGTGCGCTCCCACATCATCCCGGGGCCGCGCCGGGGGTAAAAGAACCGGCGGATCAGGGTCTTCACCGCATGCTGCTTGCCGGGCTCGGCGAGCGAGAAAGCGTTGCGCAGGATGGCGCCGGGCGACAGCCCGCGGATGCGCTGGCTGGCCCACTCGGCGCTGATCCGATTGCACGGCAGGCCCCAGACCTTCTCGGTGTAAGTGCGGAAGAAAATTTCGAACAGGCGCCGCCCGAAGCGGTTCGTCAGCCAGCTCTCCAAATCGCCTTCCGGATGGCGAGGCCGGAGCTTCGCGCGCAGGTAGCTCAGGGTGCAGAGCAGCGATTCGCGCATGCCGAGGCCCCTGAGCGCGTCGAACGGCTCCAGCGGGTAACGGAAAAACTTGCCGCGGTAATAAATGCGCGAAAGGCGGGGCCGCTCGAGCAAGTCAGCGCCCAGCACCTCGCGCCACATGCGCTCGACCAGCGAGACCTTGGTAAAGAAGCGGTGGCCGCCGATGTCTAACAGGAAGCCCTTGTAGCGCACGGTGCGCGCCAGGCCGCCCACGACGCTATCCTTTTCCAGCACTAGCGGGCGCGCGCCGCATCGCACCAGTTCGTAGGCTGCCGTGAGACCTGCGGGGCCGGCGCCCAGGATCACGACGTCGCAAGACGGTTCGCTGCGGGCTGCCATTGGCTCCCTATCTGACCGCGATCAGAGAAACCTGCTCGAGCATGGGCCAGCGGCCTTCGGCGTCCGGCATCCTTTCTAGGGGCGGCATGGGTTGGACGGTGGTTCGCGTCGGGTAAGCGCCCGCGGCGAAGTACTGGGCGTAGACGCGGTTCATGCGTTCGAAGTCGGCCATGTCGTCCAGGTAGACGTTGGTGGCCACCACGTGCGAGAAATCGAGGCCTGCCTCCTCCAGCCCGTCCAGCAGATTGCGCATGGTCTGCCTGAGCTGGTGCTCCACAGTGGAAGCGTAGATGCCGCTGCGC
>JBMFPL010000417.1:0-3348 GCA_049969115.1 Bryobacteraceae bacterium
CGGGTTTGGTCCGGAATGGGCGGATCGGACGAAACAATCGGATCACAAAATGTTCTATTTGTGACCCAGTAGTACTAGCGACGCCGTCGCCGCCAGCCGCGCCAGCATCCGACACCGCCGGCACGCAGAGCGAAACAGCAAGACGCCTTCGGGCATCACAGGCCCAGCGACAACCGCGCCGGCGGCGCCTTCAGGTAACAGTTGAGCTGGTAAGGCCCGCCTGAGGGAAATTCGAAACCGATGAACGCCATTTCGGCCTTCCCCTCGAGCAGCGCCGGCTTCACGCCCGGGCTGGGCAGGCCAAAGGCAGCGGCCAGCCGCTCGGTGAGATCGGCCCACTCGGCGCCGCTGCGCGGCACGCAGTGGGCGCATACATCCACTTTGCAGCCCATTATGGGGGGTCGGTGAGCGGCGATGAAACCGAGATAAGCAGGCCTGTTCGCCGGAGCGCGCGGTCAGCCACCACGACGCTCAAGAAGTAACTGAGCGCGGGATCGTCCATTCCCGCGATCTCCAGATCGGCTAACCGACCGAGCGCGCTCAGACGAAAGTAGACGCGCACTCGCAGTTGGCTCGCTGCAAGCACGCTCACGCTCGCTGGTTCGGCGCGTGGGATGACTCCGCGCAGCCAGGCCGTGCCCGGAATGGAAAGGCTCTCCAGCCACTGGGCGATGCGCCACCACCGCTCGCCGGGCCCGCCCCAGCGCGCCGAAACGTACACTGCAAGGCCACGCCGCTCCAGGTCCACGCCCAGCCAGAGGCAACCGGCGGGCAACCATTCCCGCGCAGCCGCATCGTCCGGCAACGCACCGCCGAGAACGCGCGCCAACGCCTGTGCACCTTCGGGGCCGAGCCTGGGGGCCAGTCGAAAGCAGGCCTCGCGCGCGATGTCCCGGCGCCGTACTGGATTGCCTTCCCAATGCCCCGGATCCATCAGCAGGCGCACACTACGATCGCGGGGCTTGACGGAGACAGCGATCTCGACAGGCGTGCCGTCGTTGTTCAATACTGAGCCGGAGGCAGGCCCTTGCATGCGGACCCGGCCGGCGTCGAGCAGCTTCCGGGCGGCATCTGGCCGGCATCCGGCGAGGCCGGCAACCAATTCGGTCAGGCCGGGCCACCAACTGGCCGTAACGTTCACGGGCCGGAGTCTGGCTGGACGATGACATCTCCCGGACGGCCCGGAGCGCCGGGCGAGCCGGGCACGCCAGGGGTTCCTGGATTGCCTTGCGCCGCGCGCGGGCCATCGCCGCCGCGTCGTCCTCCCAAGCCACCGCCGCCGGGATTGCCAGGCGGTCCAGCCGCGCCCCCTGCGCCTAACTCGGATTCGCCGGAGAACTCGCCGTTCAGCAACGAACCCGAGTACAGCAGGTAGATGTCGCCGCCGTTAGCTCCCCGGCCGCCGTTGCCGCCGTTACCCGCGCGGCCACCGTCTCCTCCGCGGCCCCCGTTCTCCGAGGGCTCACAGTCGCTGCCGTTGCCGCCATAGCCGCCTGGCCCGCCGGCCCCTCCGTCACCGCCGCGCCCGCCATCGCCTCCTTTTGCCGCCAAGATTGGTGGCGCGGATGGTGCCGATCAAATCGTGGAGCCGGATGACTAGATCGTAGGGCGGTGGAGCGTCCCCGCCATTGCCGCCGTTGGAACCCGCGCCCCCCGGGAAACCGGGGCCGCCCGCGGCGGCAGGATCGTCCCCGTCCCAGTGGCAATCGGCATTGATGCCTTGCGCCGCCGCGCCTCCGGTCGGTCCGGCTGGGCCCGCCAGTCCGGGAGCGCCGCTCGGTGAAACCATCGTGATGTCCGCCATGCTCGTTTCCTCCTTTTCTCATTTGCGCAGCCCTCAGACTCATGCCCTCAGCAGACTCAGAACGTGCTTCAAATGAAGCGGCAGGGCCACCACTTTGGGCGTAGTCTTGCGCAGCGTAGCCACGCGAATGGTCAGCGGGCCAAGACTCACGATGCGACCGCCTTCCTCGATCTCCAGCTCAGCCGCCAGCAAGACGTTGGCGCCGGGTCCGAAGAGCAAGACCGAGCCCGAACTGACCTTGACCCTGAGGAAATTCCAGACCGGCACCAGAAAAACCTCGAAGCGGGTCTGGACCACCGGCTTCGCATGGGCCACCAGTGCGGAATCACCGTACAAGTAGGCGCGTGCGTGCGGTCGTACGGCATCCAGTTTGGATCCCATCACTGCCGGCGCGCCCGTTTCCTCGCTGCGCTCGGTCTTTGGTTTCACGAACGCCTTCCGCAGCTCCTCGAAGACCGCGCGGTCTCCCGGTCCAGCAGGCAGCGTCCTTTGACCACCTCGTCAGGTATTCCGATCCAGCGCTTGAGCTGGTCCAGATCGGCGGCCTGAAGCATCTTCGGCCGCCGGTAACTGGCGTGGCGCGGATAAGCGGAAAGAGTGACGACGGTGCCCGCGGGCACCACCAAATCCGATTCCAGTTGCGCCGCGGAGATGCCGAACTGTTCCAGCGTCTTCAGAAAGGGCGCGGGCAGCTCGGCTTGCTTTTCTTCACGCACATTCCCCCTGATGGGACAATTCTCCGGAAAACGGCGTCAGGGCCGCTTACTTCAGGAGCCCCAGTTTCTCGAGATGCCTGGATTATGCAGTCCCACGGACAGCCTGGCAAAATCTTTTTCTGTCTCTTTTGCGGGTAGCGGCGCGGAAAGGCCGGAACGCGCGCTTCAGGCTGCGGCTACCCTGCGGTAGTGGAAAGCTACCTTGCCGATGCCCAGGGCGAACTCGTCAATGTCGTTCTCGGTCAGGTTCTCGCTCAGCTCCAGCGTCATCCACTGCGAGAAGGCGGCTTCGGCCACTGGGCAGTCCCCTTCGCGGTAGACGCGGTCTGCGCCGGTATCTAGGGAAACAAAGGGATACTGGCTGCCCGGAAAAGCGGAGCGACGCTGGAAGATGTCGTAAAGATGGACGGGCCTGCCGCCCGTGATCAAGCGGGCCCTCACGGGCACGCCCTCGGCCTGGGCGGCGGCGGCGAACTCCTCGGGCGTGCAGCGAAGCTTGCTGTAGTCGAGCCGGAACAAGTACAGGAAGTAAGAATGCGTGGAGCCGGGTGGGATCCGCTGCGGCCAGACGCCCGGTATTGCGCGCAGGTGCTCGTCCAACCTGCTGCCCAGCCGGATCCGCTTTTCGAGAAATTCGGGCAGCTTTTCCAACTGCGCGAGCGCGACGGCGGCCTGCAATTCGGTCATCTGGTAGTTAGGCGCAAGGAAGAAAGGATTGCGGATGCCCTCCTCGCGCTGGTAACACTTGTCCAAGAAAAGCGAGCAGAAATAGCGCACCTTGTCGTCGTCGGTCAGCACCATGCCTCCGGATCCGCAAGTGATGTGCTT
>JBMFPL010000418.1:0-3347 GCA_049969115.1 Bryobacteraceae bacterium
TGGGGGATCCGCAGCAGCGGTGATCGGTGAACCGTCAGCTCCGTGCACGGCAAGGAAGGTCGTCCTTCGCTCGCCGGCGGTCCCGGCTTTTTCGGCATGAAGCCACTCCACAAGGAACCGGCCCTCGGGCAGGGGGACGATCCGCCATATGCGCTGCGAGGCCTGGTCGGCTTTGAGTCCGCAGGGAGCCAGCAGTTCGCTGCTGGGCGGCGGGATCAACGCCACGTCCCGCACCAGGGCTCCATCGGTGCGGAAGATTCTCAGGCGGCGGGAAACCGGCAGCACGTGATGGATCAGACCCTCGTGCACGAAAAGGTGGCCGCGCGCCGTCTCTTCGCGCAGCGGCGAAAAGGAGGAGAGGGGCCGGCCACCCGGTCCGGGCTGCTCGGTTTCGGGACAATTGGACAGGGAGGCCAGACGCTTTCCCTCGGGGGAGAACTTGTGAAGCAGATAACATTCCCTAGTTTGGTCCTGGAGCCAGTGGCTCTCCACACCGATCACCCAGAGATTTCCGTCAGGGCCCGGCGCGAACCTGGTGGCCAAGCCGGCGAACTCCAAAGTGACCGTGCGCACATGCAGCCCTGAGCCATCGAAAACGAAAACGCCGGTGCTGGCCCCGGCCGCTCGATTCCACGGGCGCCAATTGGCGAGCACCCAGATCCTCCCTGCGCTGTCCAGGGCTAAATCGTCCTGAATCTGCACCGTAGCCGCGGAGGCCTCACGCGCCGAGTGTAGACTGAGCGAAACGGCACGGCCAGAGCCGGGCGAGATCCTGTGGATTCCCCACCTATCCGGTGCGAAAAATACCCATTCGCCGGAGGGCGATAACCTGGTGGCAGCGAAATCGGGATCCGGTAGCTGCAGGGGCTCGGAAGAAACGGTTTGGAGAAGCAATTTCCGAAAGGGTTCGCGGTTACCGGGCGCCTGACCCGCCCGGCTTCCCGCACAGAAAATCACGGCAAGAACAGCCGCCAATCCCTTGCCGTACGCTGCTCCCCTCATTGCGAGCCCCCTGTCGCGGCGCAGGTGGCCGCCGCTTGCTGATACTGGCACCCACAGAACTGATCATAGCCGCCCAGGTAATAGGTCTGGCACAGGTTCAGGGGATCGTCGTACCATACTACCGCGCCGGTGTAGCATCGCTCGCAACTGTCAGGCGACTGGACACACCAGGCGCTCGTTGGGCAGGAGCACCACCACCAACCCTATTGCGGAGCGTGGACCGTGTGGAGGCGGTCCGATGCGCATTCGTAGCACCACTGTTGACCTGATGCGGGCGCAAACCAAAGGCCGCCGACGATCAGCAGGAGCAGAAGCCGGCTCATACCCACCCTCCCCGCTTACGAATAACAGTTCTTTTTTGTCAAGCTGCTTCAATCGTATCGCCCGGATTGTCGCGGCTTGCAACGTCTGAGCGATCCTCGAAAAAGATTCCCCGAATTCTCCACCGACTCATAGGTTCACAAGGCGGTTTTCCAGGATCGCTCCGGGGTGAAATCCGCGGCAACGCTCAAAAAAAACGGGGGCCTGCTGGTAGGCCTTGCGCGGGATCATGCCCACCAGCTCGCTTTCGATGACGCTTACACCCTGCTGTTCGGCTTCGCGGCGGATCGTCTGGTAGAGCTCCTCGAGCGGCGTGCGCTCGAAATCGGTCAGGTTCATGGAAATTTGGACCAAGTTGCGAGAGGGAAGCGCGACGCCCATGGCGCGAACACCGGGAAAGCCGCCGCTGGACTCGCGTACCTTGCGGGCGATGCGCCGGGCGATTTCGACATCGGTCGTGCCGAGGTTCACGTTACATGCGATGAGAAAACCGCGTGCACCTACGGCGGTCGCCCCGGCAGTGGGGTGAAGTTCAGGGCCGCCCACATCCGGGCGCCGCGTCTCGTCATGCAACACGGCTTGCCTCAAGCCTTCGAACTGGCCGCGGCGTATCGCCGCCAGCTCTGCGCGATCCGGGCGGGCGGCCGCGGCGCCGTAGAAGTAAACTGGTACCCGGAAGCGCCGCCAGATCTCGCAGCCAACATGGTGGGCCAGTTGCACGCATTCTTGCAAGCTAGCGCCGGCGAGCGGCACGAAAGGCACCACGTCGGCAGCGCCGATGCGGGGATGGACGCCGGCGTGGCGATTGAGGTCAATCAGCTCGATGGCTTTCCCGACGCCCGCCAAGGCCGCCTCCGCCACCGCCTCGGGGGGACCGGCCAGCGTGACCACCGAGCGATTATGGTCGGGATCCGCGTGCTGGTCGAGCACGCAAACGCCCGGGATCGCCTCCATGGCCCGGATGATGGTGGAGACCGCGGCGCGATCCCGTCCTTCGGAAAAATTCGGCACGCATTCGATCAGTCTTGGTTCCACAGGATATCCCCGCGACGATAAAGCAGCTCTCCCCGTTTGAGCACGGCGCTCACCAGGTTCACTCCGAAATGGTAGGGGATCTCGCGGTAGTCAGGCACGTCGAAAATGACCAGATCAGCCTGCTTGCCTGGCTCGAGCGACCCCAAGCGCGGACCGAGGCCCGCAGCCCAGGCGGCGTTCACGGTGGCGGCTGCGATGGCTTCGGCGGGGGCCAAGCCGAGCCGGGAACACGCCAGCGAGAGGACCACCGGAAGGCTGAAAGTGGGGGAGCCCGCCCCGTAGCCGCTGGCCAGGGCCACCGCGGCGCCCGCTGCGATCAGATCCCGCGCCGGGGCTGGGTGCGCCCCGAGAGCGAGCAGATCGGCGGCAGGCGACAGCGTGACGATGACAGCAGACGCGGCCAATGAACGGAGGTGGTCTGGAGCCAGCTCAACCAGACCGCCGATGCTGGTCGCTCCTGTCTCGATAGCGAGGGCGACTGCCTGGTCGGACGCCAGCCCGTCCGTGTGGACTTTGATGGCAAATCCCAGGTCCGCGGCGCAAGCCAGCAACCTGCGCGCCTGATCCGGATCGAGACCTCCGGCCCCGCAAACCACTTCAACGAAGCGCGCCAGCCGCCGCTTGCGGATCGTCGGCAGCAATTGGCTGCTCACCGAGTCCAGATAAGCGGTAAGCTGGCGCGCGGGCAGTACCCGCGACTGCACCTGGATGAAGACCGTGGCAACGACGTCCAGAGGGTCAGCTTGCAAGGCGGCTAACGCCCGCAGACCCCTCATTACGTCGCTGGATCCGGGCGTGCAGCCGCACTTTATCTCGACCGCGGTTGTACCGTGGCGAATGCAGTGGCCTATCCAGCGCCGGGTTTCGAGCTCGATCCGCCTGCGGGAAACTCCGTGGATCGGGCTCGCAAGATGGCCCTGCCTTGCCTCATGCCCGTGCGGGCGCGGAGGCAGCGTCACTCGGCGAGAACGGTCTCGCAACCGCCCGGC
>JBMFPL010000419.1:0-3346 GCA_049969115.1 Bryobacteraceae bacterium
CGGGCAAGCTGGCCTTCACCGGCACCAAAACTTTCCGTTACGAGCGCGGCGACGAGCGCAACGAAGTCAAATTCAACTTCTCAACCAACCCCGACGCGCGCTCGCTGTGGAACTGGTTCGAACGCATCACCGAAAGCGCCCAGCTTCTGCAACGGCTCGAGCGCACCGCCCGCTACGACCGGTTGGGCGTCAACCAGGCCCTGCTCGAACTCGAGATCGCCTGGGATCGCAAGCGCCTGGTCGCACCCCAGCAGTTTGTCGCCGTGCTGGAACGCATTTCACGCAATCAAGCCTACATGAACATCGCGCGCGAGCGCGCGGCGCGCCTGCTCGAGTTGTTCCGCGCGGCCGCCTCCAGCAGGCCGTGACATGCCGCCGCCAGCTCTCCGCCGCGTCTTTCTGGTCGTGCTCGACAGCCTGGGAATCGGCGAACTGCCCGACGCCGCTTTCTACGGCGACGCAGGCAGCGATACCTTGGGCAATCTGGCGCGGCACCGGCGCCTTTGGATTCCCAACCTCGCGAAACTCGGCCTGGCGAACATACGCCCGCTGGAGGGCGTTGCGCCCGAGACATCGCCCTTGGGCTGCTACGGCCGCTGCGGGCTGGTCTCGCCCGGGAAGGACACCACCACCGGGCACTGGGAGCTGGCCGGGATTCATCTTTCCCGGCCGTTTCCCACTTACCCGAACGGCTTCCCGCCGGAAATCATCGGCGAGTTCGAACGTCGCATCGGCCGCAAGGTGCTAGGCAACGTGCCCGCCTCGGGAACCGAGATCATCGAGCGGCTCGGCGCCGAACACATGCGCACGGGAAAGCCCATTGTCTACACCTCGGCCGACAGCGTCTTTCAGGTGGCCGCGCACGAGGAGGTGATCCCGCTAGCCGAGCTCTACCGCATCTGCGAGATCGCACGCGGGGTGCTGCGAGGCGAGCACGAAGTCGGCCGCGTGATCGCTCGCCCTTTCACCGGGCGGCCCGGCGCGTTCGTGCGCGATCAGGAAAACCGTCACGACTATGCCGTCGCGCCGCCCCAAGGCATGCTGCTGGACAAGCTCGCCGCCGGCGGCGTGCCCGTGCTGGCCATCGGCAAGATCTACGATATTTACCTTGGCCGGGGCATCACCCGGCAGCGCAAGACGCGCAACAACGAGGATGGCATGAGCGAGATCTCGCGCGCCGCCAGAGAATGGCCCGAAGGACTGGTCTTCGCCAACCTGGTGGATTTTGACTCGCTTTACGGCCATCGCAACGACGTCGAAGGGTTCGCGCGCGCCCTGGAAGCCGTGGATCGCTGGCTACCGGAGCTGCTGGGCCTGTTGTGCGACGATGACCTGCTCATCCTCACCGCGGATCACGGCAACGACCCGACCACACCCTCGACCGATCACAGTCGCGAATACGTGCCGCTGCTGGTCTGGGGGCCGCGGGCGCGCCGCGGCGTCAACCTGGGAACGCGACCGACCCTGGCCGACGTGGGCCAGACCGTGGCAGAGATTTTTCTCGGGCGCGCCCGCACCCCGGGTGCGACCGGCCCCATCCTGGAGAAAGGAGCCAGCTTTCTGGACGAAATCCTATGAGAACCCCTGTGATGGCGGGCAACTGGAAGATGTACAAGACGCCCGCGGAAACACGCGCCTACTTCGAGAAATTCCTCCCCCTGATCGAAAACGTCACCGGTCGGCAGATCGTGATCTGTCCCCCCTTCACCAATCTCGCCGCGGCCGTCGAGGCGGCGGCCGGGAGCCGCGTCGAAATCGGCGGCCAGGACCTGTTCTGGATGAAGGAGGGCGCCTATACCGGCGAGGTCTCCGGTCCCATGCTGGCTGCGGTGGGCTGCCGCTGGGTGATCATCGGCCACAGCGAGCGCCGGCAGTATTTCGGCGAAACCGATGAAACCGTCCTGAAAAAGACCGCGGCCGCGCTGGAAGCCGACCTCACGCCCATCGTCTGCGTGGGCGAGCGGCTGGAGGAACGCGAAGCGGGCCGCACGGAAGCGGTCCTGCTCGAGCAGTTCCGCGATGGCATCGCGGGCCTCTCGCCCGAGCAATTCGCGCGCATCGTGATCGCCTACGAACCGGTCTGGGCGATCGGCACCGGCCGCACCGCCACGCCGGAAATCGCCGCCGCTGCACACCGCTTCCTGCGCGAGCAGGCGCGCGAGCGCTACGGCGAGCAGGCTGCCTCCCGCTTGCGCATCCTTTACGGGGGCAGTGTCAAGCCGGACAACATAAGCGGATTGATGGCCGAGGAGGAAATCGACGGCGTGCTGGTGGGAGGCGCGAGCCTCGATCCAGTGTCCTTCGCCGCCATCGTCAACTTCTGAAGCCGCCAGCGCGGCGGGAGCGTGCGATGTGAACGGCGCGTCCATTTACGATCAGCGCTACGCCGGCCTCTACCGGCGTCTCTACATCGAGCCCTGGGCGCGCAAGTACCAACGCAACCTGGCGAACCTCGCCGCCCTAATGGAAACCCTGCGCCAGCGCGGCCAGCTTGTGCACTGGCTCGATCTGGCCCGCGGCCCGGCCTGGCACTTCACGCGCTTCCCCCACAGCACACGGCAGACCGGTCTCGACGCGAGCATGGCCCAACTGGCGCAGGCCCGCCCCGCCAACCCTGCGGCAGCGTTCGTGTGCGCCGATATGTCCCTGCCAGCTTTCGCCGCGGGCTCCTTCGATCTGATCACCAGCTTCTGGGCTGGCTATTGCTACCTGGACAGCTTCGCTCGGATCGCACGCTGGCTCGACAACATAGTCGAATGGCTGCGGCCTGACGGCGCCTGCTACATCGAGGTGCTGCTGCCCGAAGACGTGGCGGTGTTCAACCAATCGCGCTATGCGGCCGCCACCGGCTTCCGGGTGTTCGCCCGAAGCCCCGACTGAATGCGCTGGGGCTACCGCGATTCCGGCGGCGAGCATCGCATGACCAGCCCGCCGCTGGGCTTTTTCACCGCCGCGCTCGCTGCCGTTTTCGCTTGCCTCCAAGCCGAACACGACGGCTCTTTCATGGTGCACCTGATCGGGACGGGGCGCCGCCAGCCCCTCGCCTGAGCAACCGACTGGCCAGCCGGCTGGCCACGGCGCCGCCCGCCCGCAGGAGACTGCTCGCCGCGATCCTTAGGGCCGCGGGAACGACGTTCGCGCCGGTCCAAACGCGCTCGCCACGAACCAAGCCGAGCTTGCCGCGCGTCTGCGGAAAGCGCTCGTAGAGCACCTGGGCCGCCTCGCCCTCGAGCGGCACGCGCTCGATCGCGCCTAGTACTACTGAGTCATAAACGTCTCGTCCCACAAAAAGGGCAGCAGGGAAGCTGTCTCGCCAGCGCTCTAGCGATCCGCTCGCGCAGGGTCG
>JBMFPL010000420.1:0-3307 GCA_049969115.1 Bryobacteraceae bacterium
GCCCGAGAGTGCAACTCCGGTGGAAACCCCGGCCGAAGCCGCTGCCCAGGAGGCGGCGCCGGAGCCGCAAGCCCCCAAGAAGCCTGCGGTGAAGGCAGCCCCCAAGAAGGCGGCGAGGAAGGCTGCGGCGAAGAAGGCGGCAAAAAAGGCGGTGAAAAAGGCTGTCAAGAAGGCCGCGAAGAAAGCCGCCAAGAAGGGCGCGGCCAAGAAGACCGCCAAGAAGGCTGCCAAGAAATCGCGCCGGTGAACCTGTTGCCGTTGCGGGGGCGCTGCAAGGAGTTCACTCGCCCAGCACCGCGCGGCACCGCTGGTAAAGCTCCAGCAGCGCCTCCGCATATTCTTCCGGGGTCCGCGCAGGCCTGCCCGTATAGCCCGCCGCCGGCCCGGCTTTGCCGTAGCCGGTGGTGACGGCGATGAACTTCATCAACTCGAGCGCGATCTCCTCCTTGGTCCGCATGGGAAAGACGCTGCCCGTGAGCTCTTGGGCCATACGCACAATTCTCCTTCTCCTTCGGGGGAGTTCCGATTTCCCCGTACACCGCCGCGGCGCCGGGGCTTTCAGCTAATGTGAGCAATAGATTACCGCATCTGCTCATGCCCCTGGAAGCCCGGCGCCTGATCCGTAAGATGCGTGGGGGAGCCCAAGCCCACCTGATCGAGGCGGAAGACGGCCAGTTCTACGTGGTCAAGTTCTCCAACAACCCACAGCACCGCCGGGTCCTGGTCAACGAACTGATCGCAGGGGTCTTCCTCCAGTACCTCGGCATCTCGACCCCGGAAATGCAGATCATTTCCATCACATCAGAATTCCTGCGCCGCTACCCGGAGACCGGTTTCCAGTGGGACAACCAGCGGATTCCGGCGGCGCCCGGCTGGCACTGGGGCTCCCGCTATCCCGGCCATCCGGACCGGGTCAGCGTCTACGACTACTTGCCCGACGTGCTGCTGCGGCGTGTCACCAACCTGCGGGAATTCGCGGGCATTCTGGCTTTCGACAAGTGGATGGGCAACTCCAACGGCCGCCAGGCGGTGTTCGTGCGGCCCGGGCCGCAGCAGCCTGCCGGCTCAGGCGGCATGTTCTTCGCTTTGATGATTGATCAAGGCTATGTCCTGAACGGGCCGTTCTGGGATTTCCCGGATGCCCCGCTGCACGGTCTCTACCACCGCCCCACGGTGTACGAGCCCGTGACTGGCTGGGAGAGCTTCCAACCATGGCTGGACAGGATCCTCCACTTCCCGGTCGAGGTCATGGACCGGGCCTGCAAACAAGTGCCCCTGGAATGGATGGAGGGTGAGGAAGCGGCGCTGGAGGCGGTATTGGAGAAACTGCTGGAGCGACGACAGCGCGTGCCCGACCTCATCGAGCAGTGCCGCCGCGCCCGCGCGGCGTGGTTTCCGAACTGGCGTGCCACTGCCGGCTAAAATGGGACTCGATGCACCGCTACGTCCTGCACAACGATGAGATCCGCGAGGCGGGCGACAAGGTTTTCGCGGCCGGGCAGGTAGGCCTGCTCTCGGGTTGGGGCGTTTTCAGCACGCTGCGCGTGCACCGCGGCGTGCTTTTCGCCTACGAACGCCACTGGCAAAGGATGCGGCGCGATGCGGCTGCTTTGCACGTTCCTTTTCCTGACGACTCCGAATCCATCCGGGAGCGCCTGAACCGCCTCATCCAGGCCAACGGGGCCTGGGAGGCGACGCTGCGCATAGCCGTGGTGCGCAACGTGGGCGGGAGCTGGCAAGGCCCAGTGGAGCGGCCCTTCGACCTCGTCGCGCTCACCTCCGACTTGACCGACTGGGGAGAAAGTGCTCGCCTGACCGTGCAGCCTCAGGCCCGCCACGCATCCTGCCCTCTGGCGGGCGTCAAGATCCTTTCTTGGGCTTTCAACCTGACCTGGCTGGAACGGGCCCAGCAGCGCGGCTACGACGAGGTGATTCTTCTGAACGAGCGCGGCGAAGTCAGCGAGTGCACGTCCGCTAACATCTTCATCGCCCGCGGCGACCGGGTGCAAACGCCGCCGCTCGATTCGGGTTGCCTGCCCGGCATCACCCGCGCCCTGCTGCTGGAAGAAATCCGGGTACCCGGTATCACGGTAGAGGAAAAGACCCTGCACCTGGACGACCTGGCCAGCGCCGACGAGGTGTTCATCACTTCCAGCACCCGCGATCTGCTCCCCGTACGCGAAGTCGCAGGCGTGGCGGTGCGCCGCCAGGAACGCTGCCGCCCGGCTCTGGCCGAGGCCTTCCGGCGGTACCTGGAAGAGTACACTGCGGCGCACCTGGCCGGCGCTCCGCGGCCTGCAAGCGCCTGAACCCCGGCGGGCGCTACACTGGCCTGGATGACATCCGGGATGCCCGCCTCTGTTTGTGAACCAACGAGGCAGACGCGCCGCAGCTTCCTGCTGCGGATGTCAGCGGTCGCGTGCTCCAAGGCGCTGGCCGCCACGCCGGTCCGCGTGGCCACATTTCGCTGCGACGCCACCCCGGCGCCGGGCGAGCCATTGATCTGGACGGTGCCTCTGAAGGAGGTTATCGACCCGTTGTGGGCCAAAGGGGCGGTCATCGAGCAAGGAGGACGGAGGCTGGTGATCTGCTCTATGGACTGGTGCGGGCTGGCCGGCGCTGCGTTCCGGCAGCTCCAGCAAGCCTTGGCGAGCGCGGGCGGCGTCGCCCGCGAGGACGTCATCCTGCACACTGTCCACCAGCACGCCGCCCCCTATGTCGAGGGGGATGCCTACCTCGTGCTGCGCGAGCTGCCCGACCCGCCACTGATGTACAGCCAGCGCGGCCTCGACGAGCTAGCCTCCAAGCTCGCCTCTTCGGTCAAAGAAGCCCTTGCGCGCCTGCAACCCGCGGATGCGGTGGGGCTGTCGCAGACCCGGGTGGAGCGCGTGGCTTCTTCCCGGCGGGTTTGGGATCAGGGCAAACTCGTGGTCCGATACAGCACTGGCGGCAAGGATCCCTACCAAGCCGCGTTGCCCGAAGGCCACATAGACCCCTGGCTGAGGACGATCACCCTGGCGCACAAGGGCCGCCCCTTGGTGAGGCTCCACTTCTACGCCACGCACCCGCAGACCTTTTGCTGCGACGGCCGGGCCTCGGCGGACTTCGTTGGCAAAGCGCGCGAAAAACTGGAGCGCGAGGAGGGCGTCTTCCAGATCTACCTCACAGGCGCCGCAGGCGACGTCACGGTAGGCAAATACAACGACGGAACGGAGGCCGCCCGGCGCGCTCTCACGGAAAGGTTGCTAGCCGCGATGAAGTCTTCTGCGGCGGCGACGCGCTTCGAGCCGCTGGGATCCGTGCGCTG
>JBMFPL010000421.1:0-3305 GCA_049969115.1 Bryobacteraceae bacterium
TGGCCAGGGAAAAGGCTCGCCGCAAAGGCTCCACCAAGGCTTGCAATCGCCCAGCCTCTTCCCGGTTGCCAGCCTCGAAAGCGCGGTACAATTCGACGAAGGCCCGCGGCACGACGTTGGCGCAGGCCGTCACGGCCCCAACGCAGCCCTGTTCGAGCCCGGCCAGGATCAGGTGATCCCGCCCCATGAACACCTTCAGGCCGCAGGCGCGGTACTCCTCGATTCGCTCGAGCTGGCCGCTGGAATCTTTCAATCCCACGAAATTGGGCGCGACGCCGGCCAGCCTGCGCGCGACGGCCGGCGTGAAATCCACCCCGGTGCGCTCGGGGATGTTATAAGCCAGCACGGGCAGGCTCACGCTGCGGCAGACCTCGCGGTAATGTTCGAAGAGTTCCTCAGCGCTGGGCCGGATGTAGTAGGGAGTGACGACCACGATGTAGTCGGCGCCGTCGGCTTCTGCCCTTTGCGCCAGGCGCACGGTCTGGCGCGTAGTTACTGCGCCCACGTTCGCGTACACGGGCACCCTGCGCGCTGCGGTCTGCACGGCAAAGCGAATGGCGACCTGGCGCTCCTCGTCGTCCAGCGCGAAGAACTCGCCCTGGCCCCCGGCCACAAAAAGCCCGTGCACACCGGCGGCGATGAGCATCTCCAGAAGCCGCTGCCAGGCGCCGTAATCGATGCGCTCGTCCTCCTGGAACGGCGTGACCACCGCGGGCACGATGCCCCTCATCCGGTCCGTCATGCTGGATATTGTAGCGCGCGATCCGCAAGCCGGCCTCGCCCGTCGCCGGCGCGTGCGCGCCGTCCCGATGCCGACTAAAATGAAAGGCGATGGCGTGGGAACAGGACCAGTGGCGTCGTTTCGACGAGCAGGTTCGTGGAAGAATTCTCCGGACAACAAGTGCACAGGGCGCCTGGGAAATTATCATTCGCGCGGCGAACCGCATACTGCATACTTACAGCAGCAGTTTCTTCTGGTTACGCGTTTTCTTCCCCGCGCGCAACGGGCCGAAGTCGAAGTAACTTACGCCGCCGTACGCTATCCGGACGAGATCGTGGATACCTTTGCGGCGCCGGCCGCACGCAAGCAAGAACTCCTCGACACTTGGCGGCGATCGAGGGCGGCGAGCTGCGCGTGCAGGTAGCGGCAGGGATTCCCTGGATCCTGGCGGGATTCGCCAGGGTGGTCCGGGAACGCAGCATACCCGCCGCCCACTATCTCGCGTTTCTCGCCGCCATGCGCCGGGATGTGTCCCCTCGGGCCTTTCCCGATTTTCCCGCCGTGATCGAAGAATATATTTACGGCAGCGCGATCGTCGTGGGTTACTTTCTCGCCCATATCTATGGAAGCGGGCGCGACGCCACGCTGGCTGACGCCCTGGACTGCGCTCGGGAGCTGGGAATCGCTCTTCAACTCACTAACTTCGCTCGCGACGTGGAGCAGGACCGCGCCCGTGGCCGCTTGTACGTGCCCGCCGACGTTCTGGCCCGCGAGGGATTGACCGCGGAAGAGGCTTTGCAGCCGGCTCACGGTGAGGCGCTTCGTCGCACTGCCCGGGCCCTGGCCGCAGAAGCGGAGTGGCGCTACGAACATGCCCGCGCGCGCCTGGCTGCTTTTCACCCCGAATCCCGAGTGGCTATCCGCGCCTGCATCGACGTCTACCAGGCGGTCAACAGGCGCCTCCTGGAGGGGCGCATCCGACCCGGCCAACGTGCCCGTCTGAACGCGTTCCAGAAATTTCAGCTCTTGCCTGCACAAAAATACTGGCGGGTGCCGCTGGCCTGCGCTCGCCTGCTCTGAGGGCTCGGACCTTGTTGGGGATGCCTGTGCCCGCTTCGCCCCCGCCCGTCAGCATCATCGGTGCAGGTCTGGGAGGCCTCAGCGCCGCGATCCACTTGCGCCTGGCCGGCCACCCCGTCGAGGTTTTCGAGAAGAATCGGACCACCGGTGGTCGCGCCAACCGGCTCCGCCTCGAGGGTCTGCCTTTCGACACGGGCCCCACCTTGCTCGACTATCCCTCGGTTTTCGAACGACTGTTCCAGGCCGCCGGGCGGCGCCTGTCCGACTACGTTGAGTTGGTCCAAATCGAGCCCAGTCTGACATACCGCTGGCCCGACGGCGAGCAGCTGGTTCTTTCCACACAGCGCGATCGCCTGATCGAGGAGCTCGCACGCTTCGAACGTGGCGCCGCCCGCGCCCTGGAACGCTTTTTCGCCGACGCCCAGCAGAAATACCGTATCGCTCTCGAAAAGCTGATCCCAGGCAACCGGGACAATCCGCTCCGCTACTTCGGCGCACTCAGTCCCCGCGAGTTGTCCAGGACCGCCCTGTGGCGCTCCATGTGGGGCGAGTTGGGCCGCTTTTTCCGCTCGCCTCGCATCCGGGAAGCGCTTGGCTGCTATGCCATGTATCTGGGAGGCTCTCCCTTCGGGCTGCCCGGGTTCTTCTCCATGCTGCCGTATGGAGAGTTGTCCCACGGCCTGTGGCTGCCGCGCGGTGGCATTTACGCGCTGGTGCAAGCGGTCGAGCGGTTGGCCCGCGAGCTCGGCATCGTCATTCAGACCGGCACTCGTGTCGAAGGGATTTTGCTGGAGGCGTCGCACGTCACTGGCCTGCGCCTGGCCGGAGGGCGCACGACGCCGGCCCGCCTGGTGGTTTGCAACATGGACTTGCCTTCGGCCTTGAGCGGGCTGCTGGGCGCGCCGGGACCTCGCCTCGCCATGTCACCTGCGGTGGTCACCTGGTACTGGGCAGTACGCCGGCGCCCGCCCGGCCTCGGGCATCACACCATCTTCCTGCCTCAAAATTACCGCGCGGCCTTCGATCAGCTCCAACACGGGCTAGGTCTGCCGCCCGACCCGGCTTTTTACGTGGCCGCACCGCCGGCCCGGGCCATCGCGCCCGAGGGGTCATCCCGCGATCCCCTTCCGGTTTTCGTGCTCGTCCCCGTTCCCGTGCTGAGCAGACTGGGCTCCGTGGATTGGCCGCAGGCCGTCACCTCGCTGCGGGAACATGTCCTGAAGCGCCTGGAGGATTCCGGCACGTCCATCCTGGAATCGGACATTCTCGTCGAGCAGGTCTGGTCGCCCGTGCAATGGCAGGATAACTTCGCACTGTTCGACGGCTCTGCCTTTGGCGCTGCCCATACCCTTTTTCAGATCGGGCCGTTCCGTCCCCGCAACTACAGCCGGCAGGTGCGCGGCCTCTATTTCGTCGGGGCCAGCACGAATCCCGGCACCGGCCTGCCCATGGTGGTGCTCGGCGGCAAGCTGGTTGCGGAAAGGATCGCTCGCCATGTACGTTG
>JBMFPL010000422.1:0-3301 GCA_049969115.1 Bryobacteraceae bacterium
GATCGCTAGAGCACTGGCGAGGCAGCTTCCCTGCTGCCCTTTTTGTGGGACGAGATGTTTGTGACCCAGTAGTACTAAGGGGGGACCATTGAACCTTAATCGCATACCTCGCGGTGGGGCAAGGTCAGTCCTGTGACACCCCGAGCGGCTACCAAACGATCATCCCCGAGGCCTGCTCAGGCTCCTACTGGGCCTGTAGCGGCGCCTGGCAGACGGGTCACCGGTAGGTTGGGAGCAAGCAAATGGTAGCGTGGACCTGAGAACTGCAGTACTAGGTGTATTGGCTAGTGACTCACCAGGACGTCCGACTCGAGCAGGACGCCTGCCAGGATGCCGGTCCCGACAAGACGTGCTTGTACGAGGTGCGTTTCTCGCTCACGAGCACGGAGGCATGGGAGTACGGCCAATGCTGCCGGCGGTGAACGGAATGCGAGGGGCCCGCAAGCCGGGCCAGTCGCTGCTTTTGATGCTGGGCTGGCTGGTCAGGATCCAAACCCTCCTGGCGACGAGCCCGGTCGCGCTGGAGGTGACACGGCAGGGCCACGGCGGCTTGACAGCCCGCGTTACTGACCGGCACTCGGCATCTCTCACAGAGCTGCTAATCAAGGTGAGCATCAGTGAAGTGAACGGGCGCTGGCAGCGGAGCCGGTATCGGTATCTGGGTGCCAGCGTTAGTTTCCGGCCCGACAGCCCGCTGGCTCCAGGGGAAAGCCGTGAATTTTCGCTCATTCCCAGACAACAGTTCAGCAACTCTCTTTCCTAGCGGCGCTGAGTCGGGGTGCGCTATTTTCTCGGACGGCCTGGCTGCCGGGGCACCTGGCCCCTGCCTGGTTCTGCGGGAACGACGGCGCGCGGCCCTGGAAGAGGTCACCGCTTGGGCGGCAGCGGTGGCGCGCTTGCGCTCCGGCCAGTCCTCGCCGCAGCAAGTGCTGACCTCGGTCCGCGGGCGAATGGAGAAGCTGAAGCGCGAACGTCCGGTTGATCCCTCGATAGGCCCCAGGGAGGCAGTGCGAATGCAAGTCCTGGCCCAGCTCGAGGCCGCACTGGCCGTCTTGGACGAGCGCTGCACTGGGACCTGCCGCATGACCTTCATTCAGGCTCTGGAGTAGCACTGGAGCGCCTGCGCGCTAGCCTGGGGGCAGCCCTCCTGCCCCAAGGGCCCTGAGAGGGCGTCGCGGTAGGGGATCGAGGCCGGCCCGATGTGGTCGGGGGTTATCAGACGACCGCACTTTTGCCCAGGCTGCTGGCGACCGCTTTTTCCTTGCTGGTCAGCGCACAGGGTCCCAGGCGCCGAGCCCGTCCCGTCCGGCCCCCGAGCTGAGCGCCACCGAGATTGCCAATCGGGTAGCCGAGGTTTACCGTAACGACAGCGCCATACGCGTGACGATGATCCATGAGCTCGAGGTCGGCGGATATCGGTCGCCCTTCCGAATCCGGCCAGGCTTGGAGTTCACGGGAACCGATCGCGTGTGCACAAGCTCGGCCCCTAGCGCGGTGAGTGCCGAGGTCATCCACTGCACCGACAGGCGCTCTGTGTGGCTCCTCAGAGGGCGTAACCGGCCAGAGCAACGTTTCCATCCCAGCGACCGCGAGGAACAGGGTTACCGCCGGGTGATCGAACTTGCCCGCTGGCCGTATCATCAACGTTTCGCCGAGCTGGACAAGGCGGAACTGGTGTCGCCGCAGGTACGGTACAGGCAGTTGAGCATCGGCAAGCGCAAGCACCGGTGTGCTGTCATCCGCATCAAGAGCCCGGCGGCAACTCACCCTCTGCGTCGTGTTGAGGATCTGTGGATAAACCCCGACACCTGGCGGGTGGTGCGCAGCGAGCTCACTGAACGGGCCGGCAGCCCTACCTTCAAGACCACGATTATCACTTGGACGAGCATCGAGAGTTCCGAGCCTCAGTGACTCGCCGTCGCCAGAGGGCCCGATGAACTCGTTCTGCGACCGGGCCCCGCCGGTCTGCCGTCACCTGGGCCGCCTGAAAGGCTGAAACCTCAGTTGCGCTGGACCTCTTCGAGCCACTTTTGGGCCAGCGTGAGCAACTCGTCCACCAACTCGGGATGCTTGCGGCGGAGGTTGCGCGTTTCGCCCGGGTCGTCCTCCAAGTCCGAGAGGAAGATCGCGTCCTCGCCTTCCAGCGGCTTGCGTCCCTCCGGCGTCCCGTCGGCGACGAAGCCGTCCTTGACCAGCTTCCAGCGGCCGCGGCGCACGGCGAGCTGCCCGCCCGATGACCAGAACAGGGCCGGGTGAGGCGAGCGTTCGCCGCTACAGGCCACGGGCAGAATGTCGCGCCCGTCTATGGTGCGGTCGGCGGGCAGCGACCCGCCTGCCGCCCGGAGAATGGTGGGGAACAGGTCGAAATGGGAAGCCACCTCGCGCACCACCTGCCCGGCCGGGATGCGCCCGGGCCAGCTCAGGATCGCGGGCACGTGCATGCCGCCATCAAACAGCGAGAACTTCCAGCCACGCAGCGGGCGGTTGCTGCCCCCGCGCGCCGGCTTCTGGTTCAGTCCCGCGCGGGGTTCGGCGGTGGCGCCGTTGTCGGATCCGAAAAAGGCCATGGTATCGTTCCGCAAGCCGAATCTGTCCAGCAGCCCCAGGATCTGGCCGACGGAATCGTCCACGGCAGCCAGCATGGCCGCGTACATGCGCCGCTCGGGATCGAGTTCCGGGAAGCGCTGAACGTAGCGGGCGGGCGCGTGCATGGGGTAATGGGGGGCGTTGTAGGCGACATACAGGAAGAACGGGCGGGCGCGGTTGCGCTCGATAAACCCCAGCGCCTCGCGCGTGATCAGCTCGGTCATGTACTGGCCGTCTTCGAAAACTTCCGTGCGGTTGCGCCACAGATCATGGTAGTTGACGACCTTGGGCTCGCCCCAATAGAAGCGGTGCGAGTAATAGTCAATGCAGCCGGAATGAAAACCGAAGAAGTAATCGAAACCATGCGCATTGGGCACGGTCTCGGGAGACGATCCCAGGTGCCATTTCCCGATCAGGCCCGTGGCGTAGCCGAGCGCCTGGAGCGCCCGGGCGATGGTGATTTCCGAGGGTCGCAACGCAGGCCCGTTCTGCGGCACGCCGGCGCGGATCGGGTAGCGGCCGGTCAGCAGCGCCGCCCGCGCCGGGGCGCACATGGGCGCGTTGGAGTACCAGTTCACGAAGCGGGCGCCCGAGGCTGCGAGCCCGTCCAGGTTGGGCGTTTTCAGGTCCTTGGCGCCCTGGCATCCAAGGTCGTGGTAGCCGTGATCGTCGGTGAGGAAAACGATGAAGTTGGGCCGCGCCGCGGGCGCGCGGC
>JBMFPL010000423.1:0-3294 GCA_049969115.1 Bryobacteraceae bacterium
CGGTTTCTTCCACCCTACGCCGGATGGCTTGGTGAAAAGCGCCGGCCAGCGGGTTCGCGGGCAAGGTTTCGTAGTAAAGACCGCTTTGCAAGGTGCGGTAGGTCCGCACCAGCGAGTCCAGCGCTTCGCGCACATCGGAATCTATCGCTTGCGGGAAACGTTCGTAGGTTTCCACGATGGCGTCTCCAACGAGGGCCAGCAGGTCGGCGTGGCGGTAAAGGAAGTCCTCGGTGACTTCCACGTCGCGGGAGGGGAGCTGCTCGGGATCGGGCTCAGGCTTGCGCTCGAAGCGCCGGGCTTCCTCCAGGTAGGTGCAGTCGAGGGGGCAGCTCACGGTGACTTCGCGCTCGGTGCCGCAGCAGACGGCGCAGATGTCACCGCGGATGCCCGGGCAGTGGCGGCGGGCCTTCCGCGTCTCGCATAGCTCGCACAGGGTGGCGTTGTCTTTGGACATGGGGGCAGTCTTTCCTGGTGTCGCGCTTGCTTTTTATCGTATCATCCGTGTGATGGTTCGCAGCGACGTGTTTCTCAAGGTTCAGTTGGACCACGAACCATGGGAGAGGCCGGAAGAGCTGGCCGAGGAGCTCTGTCGTCACCTGCGCAAGCTGCATGGCGTGCGCCTGGCCGAGCTTTCCAGTTACGTCAGTCGCAGCGAAGTCGCGAGCGAGAGCTCATAGGCCGAGCATGCGGCAGGTACGGCGCAGAAAACGGTCGGTCATTCCCGCGATGTAATCGCAGATGACACGGTGGGCCGGCTGGATGGCGGCTTGCCGGGCATAAGGTTCGGGCAGGCGTCCCGGGTCTTCGAGGTAATGCTCGAACAGAGCCGCGATGAGCGCGGTCGAACGGCGTCGCTCCTGCCGGACCGGCTCCGATTCGTAGACGCGTCGCCGCAGGAAGGCCTTCAACTCCGCCGCGATGCTGGCTGTTTCGGCGCTCATGCGGGCCAGCCGTTCGGGATGTCGCCGCACCTCGTCTACATCCCTCACGCCCGCTTCGGCCACCGCCTTCCGTGTCCCCTCGATCAGCCCGGTGACCAGACGGTCAATGAGCCGCCGCAGGATCTCATAGAAGCGCAGGCGCGGGCTGGCGCCTGGAAATTCCCGCGCGACGGCGTCCGCCAGCTCGGCGAACGCGCTGATTTCCGCGGCGGCTTCCTCGAAACTGAAGAAGCCCGCCGAGCAGGCGTCGTCCAGATCGGCCGTGTTGTAGGCAATTTCGTCGGCCAGGTCAATCAACTGGGCTTCCAGGGGCGGCCGTAGGCCGGGCAGGTACTCCTCCAGTTCCGGACGCTCACCCGGCCAGAGTTCGCGCGAGTGCTTGGCAATGCCTTCCCGCACTTCGAAGGTCAGGTTGAGCCCCGGGAAAGCGGCGTAGCGCTGCTCGAAGGACTCCACGATGCGAAGCGCGTGGAGGTTGTGATCGAAGCGGCTGCCGAAGCGGCGCATCTGCCGGTCCAGCTCCTGCTCGCCTGCGTGAGCGAACGGGGGGTGGCCGATGTCGTGGGCCAGGGCGAGGGCTTCGGTCAGATCCTGATCGAGCCCTAGCACGGCGGCGACGGTACGAGCGACCTGCGCGACTTCGAGCGTGTGCGTGAGCCGGTTACGGAAGTGGTCGGAGAGATCGGGCGGGAAGACTTGGGTCTTGTCCTCCAGCCGCCGGAAAGCCCTGGCGTGGACGATGCGGTCCCGGTCGCGCTGAAACGGATTGCGGTAGGGATGTTCCGGCTCGGGATAGCGCCGCCCCCGGCTCCTGGCTACGTCGAAGCGCAGGCTGGCCGGCAGGGGCTGCATCAACGCGCTTACTTCTGGGGCAGCTCGGCAAGCACGGTCAGGGCATGACGGCTGATGACGCTGCGGGCGGTGCGCAACGGCTCGAGCAGCTTGCGCGCTTCCTCGGGGCGGCTGTCCTTGATCAGCTCGGCCAGCAGAATCGTGGCATGCTCCCTGGAGACGAAGTCCGTGGGATGCTCGATGAGCGAGCGCAGCAGCTTCTCGCCCTCGGCCAGCTTGCCCTGGGCGCGATAGATTTCCGCCAGCGCTACCTTGGCCAGCGATGCGTACTGCACGTTGCGCGATTCCGCCACTTTCTTGAGGTGTTTTTCCGCCTCCGCCAGGTCGCCACGGTCCGCCGCCATGGTTCCCAGATAGTAAGTCGCGATGAGACCCTCGTCGGAGCGCGGGTGGCGGTTGGCCAGGTCGGTGAAGGCTTTCAGAGCGGCCTTGTTTTTTTCCTCTTCGCTCGGGTAGCCGGGCAGGAACGGATTGCCCGTCTCTCCCACCGGCGCGTTGTAAATGGCCAGAGCCGCGTTCAGGGCCTCCTGCCGCACGGCTCGCAGGTGGCGCCGGTACCAGTTGCCGGCCAGCAACAGCAACAGCACGGCCAGCGCGATCGAGCCGTAGCGGAGGATCTGCTGCTTGTGCCCGGAGAAGAACTCTACGGTCTCGCTGACCTCGGCGACAAACTTATCGGTCTTGAGTTCCTTGCGGCTGATGCGGTCCACGGAAACCTCGGGCGACTGGCAAAAACGATTCTAGCACGCAACCGCTGGCCGGCGTTCCGCGCGGCTCAGCTTGCGAAGCTGCGGATCGCGGTGAGCTCGTTTTCGTAAATGTCGAAGATGGTGTAGAGCTTGGTGATCTGCAACAGGTCGTTGACCCGCTTGGTAAGATTCACCAGCTTGAGCTGGCCGCCAGCGTTGGTCACCGAGGTGTAACCGGACACCAGCTCCCCGATGCCCGAGCTGTCAATGTAAGAAACGTCGGCCAGGTTGAGCAGGATCTTGCGGTGGCCCTTGGCCAGCAGGTCGCGGATACATTCGCGTAGGCCGCTGGAGCCTTCACCCAGGGTAATCCTGCCCGACACGTCCACCACCACCACGTCCCCTACTTGCCGCGTGCTGAGTCGTACGCTCACGTCAATGCCTCCTCACTGGAACTTTGCCGTTGGCCGCTGCTCACTGCGCCGGATGTATTTGACCAACGTAACCTCGGCCCCTTTGGGCGAAGCGCGGCGCACATGAAATTCGTCCACGAAGGCGCGGACCAGAAAGATGCCGCGTCCCGACTGTTGCAACAAGTTCTCCTGCGCGATCGGGTTGGGCAGGGTCTCCGGCTGGAAACCCTCGCCCTCGTCGGTCACGGTCACCGTGAGCCGTTCCTTTTCGGCCTCGATGCGCAAATAAACCTTCTTGCGGGCATTATAGCGATTCCCGTGGACTACGGCGTTGACCACGGTTTCGCGCACCGCCATGCCAAAGCGATCTTGCTCTTCCTCGTTCAGACCTGCCTCCCG
>JBMFPL010000424.1:0-3287 GCA_049969115.1 Bryobacteraceae bacterium
AGGAAGATGCTGCGCTTCCAGGTGCGCGGGAAAAGCTCCCGCTGGGCGACGGTGTAGAAGACGAAGATCGAGCAGAAACAGGCCAGAATCAGCGGCAGATCCAGCAGCAGCATCTGCATCCAGCCCATGTAAAAGCGGATGATCATCACCGGCAGCATCAGCGCGCAGATCACGACGACGAGCGGGTAAGTGATATTGGGCGTCAGGTGGAAGAATGCCTCCAGCTTGACGCGCCGGGGGATGGGGGCGCGCAGGATGGAAGGCAGCAGCTTGCGCGCGCACTGGGTGAGGCCCTTGGCCCAGCGCGATTGCTGCACCTGGAAGCCGTACATTTCATCGGGCAGTTCGGAGGGGCACTCGACCCAGGGCAGGTAGATGAACTTCCAGCCGCGGAGCTGGGCGCGGTAGCTGAGGTCGGCGTCCTCGGTCAGGGTGTCGTGTTGCCAGCCGCCGGCGTCCTCGATCATGCTGCGGCGCAAAACGCCGGCGGTGCCGTTGAAGTTGAAATAAAGGTTGCGGGCGCAGCGTGCGGTCTGCTCAAGGACAAAGTGGCCATCGAGCATCATGGCCTCGACTTCGGTGAGCAGGTTGGCTTCGCGGTTGAGGTAACCCCAGCGGGTCTGCACCACACCTACTTTGGGGTCGGTGAAGTAGTGCACGGTGCGGTGCAGGAAGTCGGGCGGGGGGAGGAAGTCGGCGTCGAAGATGGCGATCAGCTCGCCGGTGGCGCTCTTCAGTCCCTCGGCCAGAGCGCCCGCCTTGAAGCCCACGCGATGCGGGCGGTGGTGGTATTCGATGGGGTAGCCCAGTGCGTGATAGCGGGCGACGAGGGCCTCGGTGAAGGGGTGGGTGTCGTCGGTGGAGTCGTCCAGCACCTGGATCTGGAGGAGCTCGCGCGGGTAGTCAATTTGCAGCACCTGCTCGATGAGTCGCTGCACGACGTAACGTTCGTTGTAAATGGGGAGCTGGATAGTGACGCGGGGGAGCTGCTCGAATTTGCGCGGCGGCTCTTTGGGCAACCACTTGCGAAACTTGAAGTAAACCCGCAGCACCTCATAGCGGTGCAGCCCGTACAGCGAAACGATGAACAGCAAGCCGAAATAGGGGATCAGAAAAAGCCAGTCGAACCAGCTCAACTGATGGATGCCCGCGAAAGTGTCATCGAACAGGCTGCGTTCGACCTGACGCCAGGGCGAAGAAGCCAGCAACGACGCGAGCAGCAGATCCATGGGGCCTCGCCAGGTGAGGTGCGACTAACTATTGTAGCGCGGAAACGGCGGCGTGAACGGAAAAAGGCGAGTAGAATATTTGCTTTTATTTCATGGCGTTGACGGGGTGAGCGCCTGCGCGCGGGCCGGGTGTTTGGGGTGCGGCAACCGGTTTTAGCCATTGCCGCCGGGGATGTCTTCAGCGCGGCAGCTCCAAGTGGTGGCGCGCGTGCAGGAAAACCTCGCGCAGCATGGGCTCGGTCAAGCGGCCGGTCTGGGTATTCTGCTGGCTCGGGTGATAGGAGCTGATCAGCACGGGCCATCCCGGGCCGAGATGGTGTTCGCGCCCATGGGCGAAGGCGTAACGGGAAGCTTTCAGAGGGAGCCCGCGCTCACGCAGGGCGTCGAGGCAGGCGCGGAAAGCGAGGCGTCCCAATGCCACGATGACGCGCAGGCTGGGCAGTAACCCGATTTCCTCGACCAGATAAGGACGGCAATTGCGGAACTCCTCGGGCAACGGTTTGTTCCGGGGCGGGGCGCAGCGCACGGCCGCGGTGATCCAAGCGTCATGGAGGCGAAGGCCGTCGTCGATAGCCCGGCTTTCCGGCTGAGAGGCGAAACCGGTTTGGTAGAGGACACGATAGAGCAAGTCGCCCGAGCGGTCTCCGGTGAAGATCCTGCCGGTGCGGTTGGCGCCGTGGGCGGCGGGGGCCAGACCCACAATGAGCAGGCGCGCCTCGGGATCGCCAAAGGACGGGATGGGTTTGCCCCAGTACTCCCAGCCGCGGAAGGCGGCGCGCTTGCGGCGGGCGACTTCGGCACACCATGCCCTCAGGCGGGGACAACGGGCGCACTGGATTACTCTCTGTTGCAAGGCGAGCAGTTTGCGGGCGCTGCCAGCCATCTGGCGTACGCCAACCGGAATGGGTATATTCTATGTTGTCGCTCGTCCGAAGACGGACTGGCGGCGACACGGAGAGTGCAATCATGGGACGCGACTTGAGCCGGAGAGAATTCCTGGTCGGCAGCCCGGCGGCGGGCGTGGCGGCGAGCACCACGATCCGCGTGGCGGAAAAGCCTGCATTGCTGGGCGGGAAGCCAGTGCGAACGGAGCCTTTTCCGTCTTGGCCAGTCATGGACGCGACCGAAGAAAAGGCTCTTCTCCAGGTGCTGCGGAGCGGCAAATGGTTCCGCGGCTACGGAGAGCAGGTGAACCGTTTCGAAGAGGCTTATGCGCGGCTGACCGGGGCCAAACACTGCCTGGCCACGGCCAATGGCACCAGCGCGCTGTTCATTTCCCTGAACGCGCTCGGGGTGGCGCCGGGCGACGAGGTGATCGTTCCGCCCTATACGTTCGTTGCGACCATCAACGTGGTCCTGCTGATGCACGCCATCCCTGTCTTCGTGGACACCGATCCGCAGACCTTTCAGATCGACCCGCGCAAGATCGAGGCGGCCATCACCGACCGCACGACCGCGATCATACCGGTGCACATCGGGGGCTCGGCGGCGGACATGGATTCGATCCTGGCCATTGCCCGCAAGCACAAGCTCCCGGTGATCGAAGACGCCTGCCAGGCCCACTTGGGCGAGTGGCGGGGCAGGAAGCTGGGCACGCTGGGCGATACCGGCTGCTTCAGCTTCCAGAACTCCAAGAACCTCAACTCGGGCGAGGGCGGCGCCATTCTCACCGCCAGCGAGGAGCTCATCGAGCGCTGCTACGCGTTCCACAACAACGGGCGCGGCCGGAGGGTCACCAGTTACAACTTCAGCTACGAGTCGAGCGGCCACAACCTGCGCATGACGGAGTTCCAGGCCGCCCTGCTGATGGCGCAGATGACCCGGCTCGAGCAGCAGGCGCGCACGCGCGACCAGAACGGTCAGTATCTGACCAGCCTGTTGCGGGAAATTGCCGGCATCGAGCCAGCGCGTACCTATGAAGGCTGCACGCGCAATGCTTATCACCTTTACATGCTGCGTTACCGTAAGGAGCATTTCGCCGGGCTGTCACGTGCGAAGTTCCTTAAGGCGCTGCGGGCCGAGGGCGTGGGGTTGGGGCAGTGGCAGACTCGTCCCATC
>JBMFPL010000425.1:0-3282 GCA_049969115.1 Bryobacteraceae bacterium
TGGCCCGACATCCTGCTGGAGCGCTGGTCGGATGAAGAGCGGCGCCTGCCCGGCTGGGTGCAAAAAGATCTGTCCTGCGATTATCTGGCCTATGCGCTTCTGCCAGCTCAGGTCTGTTACTTGCTGCCCTTCCAGGATCTGCGGCGTGCTTGGCGCCGACACGGACGCGCCTGGATCAAACGCTACCCTGAGGTGCGAGCCGAGAATCGTGGTTACACGACGGTGTCGGTGGCTGTGCCTGTGGAGCCATTGCTTCAAGCCTTGGCCTTGGGTATGCGCGTGAGCTGGGCTTCGACGCCAGAGCATTGATCACTCAGCAGGGACACGAGCCTCGGATGAAAGCTCGCCCGCCGCGGGTGGACCAGGAAAAGCTGAGGGAATTGTGTGCAAAACTGGCGCGGCGTGTGAGACAGCTCCATTGCAGCGGGGCTCTGGAGTTGGAGCCATGTAGTTTTCGGTCCTTCCTGGGCCTCGCCGGCGGCGGGTGGGATTGTGGCGCCGTCTGGACAGCCGCAAGCCCCAAAAACCACTAAACAGTTGACGTCCAGTTGCCATGAACCAAGAGCCGATCACCAAGGCCGAACTGGCGCGCCGGCTTCGTCTGAGCCGAGGCCGGATCTCGCAGCTGGTCTGCGCCGGGCTGCCCGTGCGCCCGGACGGTAGGGTCAACTTCCGCGAGGCCGAGCAGTGGTACCAGCAGAACGTCTCTCCCGAGCAGGGCGGCTGGGGGCAAGGCCCGCGCGGCTTCCTGAGCGGGGCGAAGCCGGCGGGCGCACGCGACGAATACGCCACCGCGCGGCTGGTCGAGCTCGCCTTCCGTGCAAGATTGCGGCGCTTGGAGTTTGAGACGCGCGCAGCGAAGTTGGTGGAGACGGCCGTGGCCAACGAACGCTGGCAGAGAATCCGCGCCGCGCTGCAAGCCGAAATTGCGGCCGTGCCGGGGCGTCTGGCGCCAGCGATCGTTCCGCTGACCGACGAGCGTCAAATCCGGGACCTGCTCCAGCGCGAGGTATACGCATTGCTCGAACGTTTGCGGCTGGCTGTGATCGCCGCGCGGTAGCGCCCCAGAGGACGATGAAGACGAAAGCGCCGCCGGGCGTTGCACCCGGCGGCCGAGTGAGGCGGGGATTAGTTACGACGGCGGTAGCGCCAGCGCAGCCAAGCCAGATACAAGCGCCCGATCAGGCGCCACAGACAGCCCGGCTTGGAAGGCTCCGGCGAGGGTGCTTCGCGCCTCATGTGCTCGGCCAGGCCGGTGTAGCTGCAAATCTAACAGCCGCGGGCCAGGCAGGCCGAGCAAGGCGTAGGCGGGTGCTGCCGCAGATATTCCAGTAGCAGGTCCCGCCCCTGTTCGTCGCGGTCTTCGAATTCGAACGTCATGGCGGGCCACCTACTCGGTGAAGAAGTAGACGCTGGCGCCGTCCTCGCGCTTGCGGCGGTTGATGATGTAGCCGAGCTTCTTGACCAGCGTGCCGGAAAGGAAGCCGCGCAGGCTATGCGGTTGCCAGCCGGTGGTGGCTTGGAGCTCGGCCAGCGTGGCGCCCTCGGGCCGGCTGAGTAGCGCGCTGATCTGGGCTTTCTTGCTGCCCGGGCGCGCAGGGGCGACCTTTTGTTTCTGGGTGGTAGCTTTCCTCGACTGGGCGGCCTTCGGCGCGTCCTGGGCCACCGGTGGCGCGGCGGGGGCCGTTTCTGGGGCCAGCGCCAAGCGCTGGATGGAGCGCCAGATGCGCGCGACGGCGGTCTTGCGGTCGGTGAGCTTGCGCACTGGCTTGAGGTCCTCAAACGGCACCACGCCAGCGAAGCCGTTCCAGATATCGGTGAGTTGGCCCAGGGTGAGCGGGCTGGCGGCCAGCTCCGCCTCCGAGGTAATCGCCAGGCGCGGCTCACTGTCGGGGGCCGCGGCTACGGCCTGCTTGGCTTCGGTCAGGCTGGGGTAGGCGGTGACGTTGGTTTCGATAATCGCAAAGGCTCTCATGCGTTGTGCTCCTTTCGTTTGGATCAGTTCGTCGCGAGTCATAGCGACCCCATTCATCGCTCAGGTTCGAAGCAAAAGCAAGCGGAATCCGACATCTCGATCTCGCCATGTTTCAAACAGATGTAGCAGGTAACGATTCGGCGCTCAACCCGACTGGCGAACTTGCTTTCCGCCTCGCGAAGAGGGTCCATGTCAGGCAGGCTATGACCCTACCCGTGCCCGCAGAGTTGGCGCCGCCGCCCAGCGGCGTGGCCAAGGCCCCCACCCTCGCCCAGCTCGAGGCTGCCTTCGCCGCGTTTTTGCGCATCGATGTGGCCAGCGGGGATGCCTCGCCAGAGACCATCCGCAGCTATCGCAACGAGGTGGCGCGCTGGGTGGCCTGGTGCCACCAGGAGGACCTCGATCCGGCCCGGGTCAGCGTGGCTGAGATCAAGCGCTACCGCGCGGCGCTCATCCAGGCTGGCTACCGGCCGGTCACCGTCCGCTGGAAGTTGACCATCCTGCGGCGATTCTACGAGGCCGCCCGCAACGCGGGACTGCGGGCCGACAACCCCGCCGCTGGCGTCAAGGGCCCGCGCCTGCGCGAGGCGGCCGAAAACTTCAAGTTCTTAACCGACGAGCAACTGGGGCAGCTGCTGGCTCAGGTGCCCGACCCCGACCAGGCCTCCGGGCGCGAGCGCGCCAAGCGCCTGCGCAATCGCGTGATGCTGGAGCTGATGGCCCTGCACGGGCTGCGCACCGTCGAGGTTCACCGGGCCAATGTGGAGGATTTGAGTGAGCGTGGCGGCCACACCGCCCTGCCGGTGCGTGGCAAAACGCGCGACCGCATCGTCTACCTGCGCCCGGACACGGCTGTGCGGCTGCGCCAGTATCTGGACGCGCGCGGTCCGGTGGGGGCGGACGCCGGCGGCACGCCGCTGTTTGTCGCCGTGGGCAACCACCACGGGGGACAGCGCCTGAGCCGCCGCCACATCCGCGTGCAGACGGACACCTGCCTGGCGCTGGCGGGCCTGAAGCGCCCCGGCATCTCCAAGCACGCCCTGCGCCACACTGCCGGCACGCTGGGCTACCTGCACACCGGCGACCTGCGCGCCGTGCAGGAGCTGCTCGGCCACGCCGACCCGCGCATGACCGCGCGCTATGCCCACGTGGTGGACATGGCCAAGCGCAACCCGGCGCTGTTTATCCCGGTGAAAGCAGAGAGAGGCGACGACGCGTTCTCACGAAGAGCGCCAGAGAGGCCGCCGATCGGTTATAGTACGGGCAGGGATCGGGACACGCGCCATGGGCAGTTCGATTACGTTGCC
>JBMFPL010000426.1:0-3266 GCA_049969115.1 Bryobacteraceae bacterium
GCCTCGCTCGAGTTGCTCGAGCCGCCGCAGGTCCATGGCCGCCGCAGGCACGTGGGGCAGCGTGCTCCTCAGGCAGCCGAACAGGCGGCGCTGAAAGGCGTAGCGGGGAGGCGCCAAGCGGTAAAAAGTGCGGGTCCCCTGGCGTCGCGCCCGGATCAGCCGTGCCCGCCGCAGATAGGCCAGGTGCCGTGAAACCGTGGGCTGCGGCCGGCGAAGGATGGCCACCATTTCGGAAACCGTCAACTCCCGGTGCAGTAGCAGGTACAGGATGCGCATGCGGGTGGGATCGGCAAAGGCCCGGAAGATCAAATTGACTTCGGCTGCGCGCAGCGGCATATTCGCGTTGGCGGATAGGCTAAGCGCATTCGCCCGAACGAATCAGGTGCGGAAATTCACCCGACGCGTGGCGCCAGCTGGGTAAACACACCCAGATGTTCCGAGCTGCCAGCGTCCTGTCTCCGCCTAGGCCATTGTAGCAGCTACGCGGCAAAAAGGAACAAGAGTTGCAGGCCCTGATGGGCTCAAATTCAAGGGGGTGGCACATGCAAGCCTACGGGTGGCTATTGGATCCCAAGCGATGCATTGAATGCAGGGCCTGCGAAGTGGCTTGCAAGCAATGGAATGGCGTTCCCACCGGCATCAACGTCCGCTACCGGCGGGTCCACGTGAACGAGTATGGCAAGTTCCCCAACGTGCGGCTGCAGGCGCTCTCGCTGGCCTGCAACCACTGTGATAACCCGCTGTGCCTGAAGGTCTGCCCGGTAAAAGCGATCTGGCGGCGGGACGAAGATGGCGCGGTGATCATTGATCAGGAAAAGTGCGTGGGCTGCCGCTTCTGCGAGCAGTTCTGCCCTTATGACGCGCCGCAATTCAATGTGCAGCTCAAGAAAATGCAGAAATGCACCATGTGCTACGACCGGATCGCGATGGGGCTTCAGCCGGCCTGCGCGGCTGCCTGCCCCACGGGCGCGTTGCGCTGGGGGGACTGGGAGGAGATCCGGCAGCAGGGCGTCGACCGGATCGAAGGGTTCAAGAACCCGTCCACCACGCGACCGCGCATCCGATTCCTGACCGGTGGCTGGCAGCAGGCGCGCTCGAGCTGGAGCCGACCCGCAGTCGTCGCTTCGGCGCCGCTGGGTGCGAGGGTTTGAAGGAGGTGGGCCATGGCGCTTTCACGGCGTGAATTGCTCCAGCGGGCAGGCGCACTGGGCCTGTTGCCTGCTCGCGCTCTCTCCAACTTCGACGATTATTTCCGCACCGCATCGCTGCCAGCTGGGGTGCAGACCATGGTCACCGCCTGCGGCATCTGTGCATCGGCTTGCGGCGCTCGGGCTTGGGTCCGGGACGGGGCGCTGATCTTCCTCGAGGGCCTGCCGGGGGACGCCAGCGGCGGGGGAAAGCTGTGCGGCAAGGGCGAGGCCGCCTCCGGCTTTCTCTACGATCCTGACCGCTTGAAATACCCCATGAAGCGCACCAACCCGCGCAAGGGCCTGGACGAAGACCCCGGCTGGGTGCGCATAAGTTGGACCGAAGCGCTGGACACCATCGCTGCGCGGTTCTCGCAGTACATCGAGCGCAACGGCGCCGAGTCCCTGCTGTTCGTCACCCTCCCCTCGCCCGACCTCTGGGTGCGCTTCATGAACTCACTGGGCGTCGTTAACCGGGTGGATCACATCGACGAGTGCTTCCTGACCGACCGCGTCATCCAGCGCTACACCACGGGCGGCAAGACTTGGTGCAACGACTTCGAAAACTCGCGCTACATCCTGCTGTTCGGCTTCGACATGGTGGCCAAGTCCAAGCTGGCCTACGCGCGCACCATCAACGCGGCTCGCGATAACGGCGCCAAGATCGTCTTGTTCAACCCGGTCTACACGGCCACGGCGCGTTTCGCCGACGAGTGGTATCCCATCCGGCCCGGCTCGGATCTGGCCGTAGCGCTGGCCATGATCTCGGTCATCCTCGAAGAAAACCTGTACAACCGGGAGTTCGTCGAGCAGTACACCAACTTCCCGCAGTACGAGAAGGAAATCCGCGAGCACTTCCGCCAGTACACGCCGGAGTGGGCGGCCGAGCTTTCCGACGTGCCGGTCGAGGCCATACGGCGTATCGCGCGCGAGTTCGCCACCCGCGGGCCCGCCATCGCCCCGGCCCACAAGAAGACCCTTTGCGCCAACTACGCCAACGCCAGCCAGCTCACCCACGCCATTTCCATCCTCAACATCCTGGCGGGGACGATTGACCGGCCGGGCGGCCGCTACTTCCCCCGGATCGTTTCCGTGCCCGGCGTGGACGCCATCTTCCCACCGCCTCCCTACCCACCCAAGACCGGCAGGCGCGTGGACGGGCGCGATCGCCTGCCCCTGGTGCATGCCGACGATGCAGGCCTGTTCTCGACCCTGGCCGACGGCATGCTCAACAAATACCCCGGCCTCATCAAGGGCGCGTTCATCAACGCCTACACCATCCTGGGCTTTCCGCAGCCGCTGTTGATGGCCGAGGCGCTGAAGACCGTCGAATTCGTCGTGGTCATGGACTTTTTGCCTACCGATACGGTCTCGCTGGCCGATATCGTGCTCCCCTCCACGACCTACCTCGAAGTCAACGATCTGGTGGTGCGCGACTACAACGCCCGCGTGCCGCAGGTGGTTGCGCGCCAGGCCGTGGTCAGCCCCCTGTTCGAGACGCGCAGCATCGGCTGGGTTGCCGTCGAGCTGGGCAAGCGCATGCGGCCCGATTACTTCAAGAAGCCCAACGGCGAATTCTTCACGCCTGCCGAAGTCCTGGACGAGAAGGTGCGCCGCGCCGGTCTGGGGCAGAATTTCGCCGAATTCCGCCAGCGCGGCATCTACACTCGCGAGCAGCCCTTTGTGCCGCGCACCACTTTCAACACGCCTTCCGGGAAATGCCAGATTTACGTACCCGAATTCGCGGCCCGGGGCTACGACCCGCTGCCCAAGTGGCGACCCAAGCGCGAGCAGCCCAACACTGAGTTTCCTTATTACCTGATTACGTACATCCCGGCAGTTCACCGCCGCAACACGACCGAGAACAACCGCTTCCTGCATGAAATCATGCCGACCAACGCCGTCGTCCTCCACCCCTCGCTCGCCGAGCGTCTCGGGGTGCGCGAAGACCAGCCGGTGCGCGTGCGCTCGCGGGTCGGCGCCATCGAGCTGCCAGCTCACCTGAGCGAAGTCATACGTCCGGACTGCGTCATGGTGGCGCACGGCTTCGGCCACCGGTCGCGACTGCTGACGCTGGCG
>JBMFPL010000427.1:0-3254 GCA_049969115.1 Bryobacteraceae bacterium
AGGATCGCCTTCAGGCGCGACGCGCAACGCGTCGTCGAGTACGAAGAAATCCGGCGGCGGCGCGGGGGCAGGCGAGCTTGCATCCGGCCCGTAGGCGCTCAGAAACGACTCCGGCGGCAGGGGTGGCCCGGGTTCATAACCGACCACGTACCACCACGGCGGTTGCAGCGGGGGTTGTGGGTCGAGCGAGAAGTTGAGCAGGTACCACCATGGCGCTTCCGGCATGGGCACGATGGGCTCAGCGCCCGCCAGGTACCACCAGGGTGGTTGTGGCATCCACGAATCGTCCTCGCATAGGTTGGCGCTCGGGCCATCCGGCAGCGCAAGCGGCAGGCAACTTAGGGGAGAGGCGGAGAGCGGCGCTGCGAGCAGCACGAACAGCACCGCACACCCGAGTAACTGTGCTCTCTGTACCCGTGGCACCAATTCCATTCTGGCAGAGGGCGCGCAGAAGGTAAATAGCTGCGGCTGCCCGGAAAATACTTAGTACTCCGGTTCGAGTTCCAGTACCCGGGTTGGCCGCTAAGGCTTCTTCTTCAGCGTTTCTCCCTTGCGCAGCAACGTCGGCGCCTTGCGCTTCTGTTGCTCCTCGGCCTGCTTCTTTTCCGCCGCGCGCTTCTCCTCGAGATCCTTGGGCTGCATCATCGCTTCGCGCTGCTTCTTTTCCTGCTCGTCGCGCTCGGCCACCTCCTCGGCGCGCTTTCCGATGTCTTCTTCGGCCATCTCGAGGCTGTCGCGCGTGGTCTCCAGCGCCTGGGCGAGGGCAAACTCATAGCGTTCACGGTCCGGCGCTTCCATGGCCTGGATCTTTTCCAGGAGGGCGATGAACTCTTTCTCGGCCCGTGCGACTGCCCGCACTCCTTCTTCGACCGGCAACTTGCGGCGCAGCGCGTCGTCCAGTACCGTGTCGATGGCGTCGATGATCCGCTCGTAATCTTCCAGCGCGTCGTGAATCAGGGCGGCGCGGCCGGGCTTGAGGCTCGCTAGCGCCTGCCGGGCCAGCTCCAGCCGCTGACGCGCGAATTGCAAATACAGCTTCACCCGCTCGTTGGGATCCTGCACCAGCCGGATCTGGTCCGCTTCGTCAGCGGTGAGAAAGTCTCGCTGGACTTGCGCGGCAGGCAAGGCGAGCAGCAGGGTCACGAACAGCGCAGTCATGTCCCGCCTCTCATTTCTTCTTGCCCATGATGGAGAGCAAGAGCTCTTCGTGGATAGCATCGAGGCTTGCGAGCACGGGCTCCACCAGCGGGCGGTCGTCGTACGCCATGCGATCGCGGAACTGCCTGAGGTGTTTGAGCAGCTCGCGCGTTTTGATTTCGGCGTGCTTGAAGTGCTTGGGGTGCCGCAGCGGATCCTTGCCCGTTTCTTTGAGCGAGCGGCAGGCCAGTTCGACCGAGTCGCGCACCTCCTGCAAAGCGGCCCGCGTGGCATCCAGTTGGCCTTGCAGGTAGGCCTGGCGCGCGGTGGCCAGCGCGCGGTCGGCATTTTCCAGCGCCTTGCGGGAGCGCTTCTCTAGATTGCGCTCGGCCAGGACGCTGGCCAAGTTGGCCCTCGCCGCGGGCAGGACGGCCAGAAGCGCAACCACGGCAACGCTTCTCATCGCCGTTCCAGCTCTTTCTGGATGATGCGCACGCGCTGGCGCGCCTTGAACTCCTCGTCCGGGAACTTGCCTTGGCTGGCCGCCAAGAAAGCCTGGTAGGCAGCGAGGGCGCCCTTGTAATCCCTCATCTTGTCCAGGACGATGGCGCGCAGGTAGTGATGACCCGCCGTCTCCCCTCCCAGCGCGCGCACGCGGTCCAGCGCCTTCAGGGCCTCGGTATGCTGGCCGAGCGAGACCAGCATGGCCGCCAGCTCGTTCCAGCCCTCCAGGGAGTCCGGCCGCGCCTGCGCGTAACGATGGAACTCGCCTGCGGCTTCCGCGAAACGCTTCTGGTCCCGCAGCAAGCGCCCGTACAATAAGTGAAGCTCGGGATCGTCCGGCGCCGTCGCGATGGCCTGCCGCATCTGTTCGAGCGCCTTGTCGGGCTGCCCGCTTCTCGAGTAGGCGATGGCGAGCGCAGTGCGGTTGGCCCGGGTGGGCGAATGAGTCACAGCCCATTCCAGGTGAGGGATCGCCTCTTGCGGGTGCCCGGCTTCCAGAAGAAGTTGTCCCAGCCGTTCCCTGGCGCCTGGATTTTCGGGGAAGCGCGCATAGAGCGCGATGGCCTCCTCGCGCTTGCCCTTTGCCTCGTAGAGGGCAGCCAGCTCGGCCAGCGCGTCCTGAAAACTGGCATCGAGCTCGGCAGCCTTGCGGAAGTGGGGTGCAGCCTCCTCGATGCGGTCGCGGCGGGCCAGGGCGCGTGCCAGTCCCAGGTGCGCAAGCGCGGAGCCGGGCTCCAGCTTCACGGCCTCTTGCAGAGCCTGCTGCGCCTGTTCGTACCGGCCTGTTTCCAGCAAGGCGAGACCCAAGTGCAGGCGTGCCCGGGCCGCCTCCGGTTTCTGGCGCACGGCCGACTCCAGATGCGGGATCGCCTCGTCGGCACGCTTGCGCCGCAGCAAGAGAATGCCGAGATTCAGTTCGGCTTCGTACAGGCCGGGCTTGAGCTCGAGCACGCGCTTGTAGCCCGCGATGGCTTCCTCGTCCTTGCCGAGCAGGCTTTCGGCCAGGGCCAGGTGAAAAAGAGCGCCATAATCGTTGGGATCCGACTGCACGGCTCGGGCGAACCAGGCCGCGGCTTCCTCGTACCGGTTTTCTTCCAGCGCTTTGAGCCCCTGCTGCGCGGCATCGGGCTGTTGCGCCAGCGCCAGCCACAGGGTCGCGGCCGCCCGCCACATGTCCTCATTCTAGCCTGCGTTCCCCCGCCGGAAGGAAATCTTCCCGGCCTCGAAAGACCACCACTGCACTTAACCCGGTACGATGATGCTGTTCGAGCAGACGCTGCGGCGCTTGCAAGCCGAGCACCTCGACCTTTTCCGGCAACGTTCCCTCGCCAAGCCGGGCGACCTGAACAGCTCCGGCAGAAAAACAGCGCGGGGCAGGCCTTGGATCGGCGCCGCAATCAGGGGGCGATCCGCTAAATCGGCGTCACCAGTCACTCGCCGCGCCTGCTCGCCGAGGCTGTGGAGGACTATTCCCAGGACTGCGCGCTGATCACGCTGAAGCCGGCGCGCCCCATGATCGACGATCCCAAAGACCTGGACCGCTTTTCCGGCCGGCGCAAGAAAAGAAGCCCGGCGTGATCGCCGTGAAGATCTTCGCTCGCGGCGGGCTCGTC
>JBMFPL010000428.1:0-3253 GCA_049969115.1 Bryobacteraceae bacterium
CACCGATCTGCGGTACCCCGACAGCGCGGGCGGGATCCTCACGATCCGCGTGGGCCGCAAATGGAAGCGAGTGGCCTGCTGATCCGGCGGCTGCGCCCGGAGGATATCCCGCTAGCCATGCGGCTGAAGGAGGCCGCTGGGTGGAACCAAACCGAGCAGGACTGGCTGAACCTGATCGAGTTGGAGCCCGAGGGATGTTTCGCGCTGGAGACAGGCGGCGTGCTGGCATCCACCGCCACCGTGGTCTGTTACGGCAACGAACTCGCCTGGATCGGCATGGTACTGACCGCACCCGAATACCGGGGCCGCGGCTTTGCCCGGCGTTTGATGGCATGCGCGCTGGAGTACGCCCGGCGCCGGGGCGTTGCCTGGATCAAGCTCGACGCCACCGACATGGGCCGCCCGCTTTACGAAAAGCTGGGCTTCGTGGAGGAAGCGACGGTCGAGCGCTGGATGCGCGAGCCGGCTCCCTATCATGCGCCGCCGCCCGATGTGAGGCCCTTCGCGCTGGATGGGGAACTGGACAGGGAAGCGTTCGGGGCTGACCGGCGGGCGGTGCTCGAGCGGCTGGCGCGCTGGGAAGCGGTTTCCTTGCCCGGCGGCTACGCCATGGGGCGTCCCGGATCCCGGGGGTTTTATTTCGGCCCCTGCGTGTGCCGGGCGCCGGAAGGGGCGCGCCGATTGTTGGAATGGTTCCTGGCGCGGCGCGCGAACGAAACAATTTTCTGGGATTTGTTGATTTCCAACCCGGCCGCCGTCGAGCTCGCCCGCCAGCACGGTTTCCAGCCCTGCCGGCGCCTGGCGCGCATGGCCCTGCGCGCGGTCCCGGAAGCGCAGCCCCTGGACCGCCGCGACGAGCTGGTCTTCGCACTGGCTGGATTCGAGTACGGTTAGGATCATGCGCGCGCGGCTGCTGTGGAAGCTCAAGGAACGCGAATTCTACCTGGGCGAGCGCACGCTCATCATGGGCATCCTCAACGTGACGCCCGACTCCTTCTCCGACGGCGGGCGCTACCTGGATCCTGACCGCGCCTTTGCCCGCGCGCTGGAAATGGAAGAGGAAGGCGCCGACATCATTGACGTGGGGGCCGAGTCCACCAGGCCCGGGTCCACCCGCATTTCCGAAGCCGAAGAGAAGAGGCGTCTGATCCCCGTGCTCAAGCGGCTGCGCGGCAGGCTGGCGGTGCCGATTTCCGTGGACACCTACAAATCGGGCGTGGCCGAGCACGCCCTCAAGTTGGGCGCTGAAATCATCAACGATCCCAGCGGCCTCACCTTCGACCCGCAACTGGCCAGGGTGGTGGCCCGCTACGATGCCGGGCTGATCCTCAACCACATGCGGGGCACGCCGGAGACGTGGGCGAAGCTTCCGCCGCTGCCTGATCCCATGGCTGCCATCCTGCACGACCTGGAGGCCGCAGTGCACCGGGCCGTGCGCGCGGGCGTGGACCGCTCCCGCATCGTCGTGGATCCCGGCCTCGGCTTCGGCAAGCGCGGCGAGCAGAATTCGGAAATCCTGGCGCGGCTGCCCGAGCTGGCCCGCCTGAAGCTCCCCGTCCTGGTCGGCCCTTCGCGCAAATCCTTTTTGGCGCAGAAGACCGAGGAGGAAACCCTGTTCGCCACGGCTGCGGCGGTGACGGCGGCCATTCTAGGCGGCGCTCACCTGGTGCGCGTCCACGACGTGCGGCAGATGCGCGCGGTGGTCGCCGTAGCCGACGTCATCTTGCGCAACCAGCCCTCTGCTTGACAGGCCGGCCTGCTATGCTCGGTATGGCGATGTCGCTCATGCGCGAGGAAATCCGCGAGCAGCCGGCTGCGCTGGAGCGCACCCTGGAGCGCGAGCTGCCGCGCCTGGAAGAGCTGCGGCGCGCCTTCAGCAGGCAACGCCCGCCCTTCATCCTGCTCGCGGCCCGGGGCACTTCCGATAACGCCGCTCATTTCGGGCGTTACCTGCTCGAGATCGCCACTGGCATACCGTGCGCGCTCGCTGCGCCTTCCGTGTTCACCGTCTACAAGGCCAGGCCCGATCTGGCGGGCGCGCTCGTGATCGCCATCTCGCAGTCGGGCGAATCCACCGATACCAACCTCGTGCTGGAGAGGGCGGCCGAACTGGGAGCGCTGACCGTGGGCATCACCAACGAGGCGCATAGCACGCTGGCCCGCCTGGCCAGCCACGTGATCCTAGTTCATGCAGGACGGGAGCGCAGCGTCGCGGCCACCAAGACCTACACCGGGCAACTGATGGCGCTGTACCTGCTCGCCTACGCGCTGGGCGCGCCCATCCAGCCCGACGATTTGCGGCGACTGCCGGGGGTGGCGGCCGCGGCGTTGGAAACTGAGAGCGAGATCGGCCAGCTCGCGGTCCGCTACCGTTTCATGAACGACGTGGCGGTCGTGGGCCGCGGCCTGAATTACGCCAACGCGCTCGAGTTCAGTCTCAAACTCATGGAGACCTGTTCGATCGTCGCTGAGGGCTTCTCGGCCGCCGACTTCCTTCATGGTCCCATCGCCATGGTGGAGCGCTCCTTCCCCGTCTTCCTGTTTGCGCCCGGCGGGCCCACCTGGCGGGCCATCAAGCAGGTCATGGAGAAGCTGCGCCGGCGCGGGGCGGAGACGCTGGCGATCACGGACAATTCCAACCGCGAGGCGCAGCGCATGGCCTCTCGTGCCATCCAGGTGAGCGTGAAGACAGGGCGGCGCAGGCCTTCGCCTGCCGACCTCTACACCCCCATCCCGTACATCATTCCCGCGCAGCTTTTCGCCTGCTCGCTGGCGGAGGAAAAGGGCTTGGATCCCGACTGCCCTTCCGGACTGACCAAAGTCACGCGCACGCTGTGAGTGCGACGGCCGCTCCGCTCACACAACCCAGCGCAGGCCGCGAGTCCGATGGGTCGAAATCGCTGTCCGCTGCGCGCACGATCCCGCGGCTCGCAAGCGCCTCGAGGGGCTGCGGTTGTTGGCGCAGCCGCATTTGCTGGGCGCCGGGGGCCTTGGACCCGGAGAGGTCCGAACCGGCAGCAATCACTCGCCGTCGCCCGCCATCTTGGGCGAGGGCCGGATGGGCTGCCTGCGGAATCCCCCATGGTTGGCCAGTCAAGGCGGTGAGACTGACGGAGCCACCCCAGGGAGGCAGCAACTGGGGCGCCTCGCCGGCGAGGCCGCAAATGTTGTCCCCGGTCAGGCTTCGGGCACTGCCGCTGCCACACATCGTCCTCCGGGTCTCGTGAAACATGCTCTCGCAGTTGACACCTGG
>JBMFPL010000429.1:0-3232 GCA_049969115.1 Bryobacteraceae bacterium
GCCGCCAAAGCGGCCGTCACGGCCATGACCAAGGGGCTGGCGCGCGAGCTAGCGCCTCACGGCATCCGGGTCAACGCCATCAGCCCCGGCACCGTGGACAACGACTTCCACCAGCGTTTCTCTACCCGCCAGATGCTGGAGGCGGTGACCGCCCAGACCCCTGCCGGACGCCTCGGCACCAACGAAGAGATGGCCGACGTCATCGTCTTTTTGTGCTCGGACGCAGCCCGCTACATCCACGGGCAGACCATCGAAATCAACGGCGGCTTCTACGCGCCCTGAGGGTTGGGACGGGGCTGCGGCAAACAGGTAGAATGCGGCGAGGAGAACTGCCGTGTGGCTGGAAGCCATCGCATTGCTGCTCGTCCAGGCGCAAGCCCGGACCGTTGTGGTCCGGCCGGTCGAAATCAATGACGTGCTGGTCAACCCCGGCATGGGGATCCAGACATTCCAGCGTTTCCGGGGTGACCCGATCTATTCCGGGATGCGCTGGTCCGAAGTAGGCCCGGAAGGTCCCACCCAACCTGCCGCGCAGTCGCCGGATTTCCCCGACAGCTCGGTGGCTTACTGCCGCTGGTTCTGGTGGCAGATCGAGCCGGAGCCGGGCCGCTATCGCTGGGAGATCATAGACGCGGCGCTGGAAACTGCTCGCCAGCGCGGTCAGACGCTGGACATCCGGCTGATGCCTTACGACCAGTCGAACCCGCTGCCGGAGTGGTATCGGCGCTCGGGGGCGCGCCGTGCCAACAAGCCGGAGGATCCCGACGGCAAGATCTGGTCGCCTGACGCGAATGATCCCCTGTACCTGAAGCACTGGGGCGCTCTGGTGCGTGTGGCAGGTGCGCGTTACGACGGCCATCCCTATCTCAACAGCGTGGACATTTCCACCGTGGGCTACTGGGGTGAAGGCTGGGGACCCTACCTGCCTGAATGGCCTGTGCAGCAAGCTCTCATTGACGTTTACTTCGAAGCTTTCCGCCGTACGCCCCTGCTGATGAACTTCGACGAGCCGCGCGCGCTGGCTTACGGCGTGGGGCGCGGGGCAGGATGGCGCCTCGACTGCTGGGGGGATTTGGGCGGACGCGGCAAGGGCTTCATGCACATGCTGGACCTGTACCCGCAGCAGGTGGTGCGCACCGGCATTCAAGACGCCTGGCAGCGCAGCCCTGTCTCGCTGGAGACGTGCGGCACGCCGCTTTCCTGGAAAAAGTGGGGATACACCGAGCGCGAGGTGCGCTATTCGATCGAGCAGGCCTTGCGCTGGCACGCTTCCACCATCAACATCAAGTCCACCGCCATCCCTGCGGACTGGAAGCCCCTGTTCGAGGAATTCCAGAAGAAACTCGGCTACCGCTTCATCCTGCGCAAACTCGAGTACCCTGCGGCTGCCCGGCGAGGCCACATGATGCCGGTGAGCATGTGGTGGCTGAACGCGGGTGTGGCCCCGGTTTACCGCGAGTACTGGCTGGCGATCGAGCTGCGCTCGGCCGATCACGCCGAACAGATCCGCCTGCCCGTGGACGTGCGCAAGTGGCTTGCCGGGGATGCCGTTTACGACGGCACGGTTTACGTCCCCGACACGCTGAAGCCAGGCAGTTACCGGCTACGCCTGGCTCTGCTCGACCCGCGCACGCAGAAACCCGCCATCCGTCTGGCCATCCAGGGTCGCCAGCCCGATGGCTGGTACGATCTGGGCGCTTTGGAGATTCTGCCCTGAGGGGAGGACGTCATGTCCAACATCCGGCGACGACAGTTCTTGCAATTGCCCGCCCTGATGCTGGGGCAAGCGCCGGCACAGACGGGCATCCGCCTGGGATTCGACAGCTATTCGATCCGCGATTTACGCTGGAAGGCCCCCCGGTTGCTCGAGTACGCGGCCTCGCTCAAACTCGATGCGCTCCAGATTTCTATTCCCGGCGAGCTGGAAAGCGACGATCCCGCTTACCTGCGCAAGCTCAGAGAGGACGCCGCACGCCTGGGGATTTCCCTGGATGCGGCCATGGGATCGATCTGCCCCGAATCCAGAAGTTACAACCCGAAGGCAGGCGATCCCGTGGGCTACCTTCTGCGAGGCTTGTGGCTGGCCAGGGAACTGGGCGCCCGCGTGATGCGTTGTTTTGTGGGCAGCCCCGAAGACCGGCGCAGCGGCCGCCCCGTCGAGGCGCTCATCGACTCCACGCTGAAGGTGCTGCGCTCGGCCCGTTCGCAGGCGCTGGATCTGGGCGTGAAGATCGCTATCGAAAATCACGGCGAGATGCAATCGGAGGAGCTCAGAAGCCTGGTGGAGGAGGCCGGGCGGGATCTGGTAGGGGTTTGCCTGGATATCGGCAATCCCGTCCAGGTGCTGGAAGACCCGGTGCAGACTTACGAGACGCTGGGGCCGTATGCTTTCACTACCCACGTGCGGGACTCGGTGGTGTGGGAACACCCGCGCGGCGTGGCCTTCCAGTGGGTAGCGCTGGGCGACGGGTGTATGGATCTGAAGGCGATGGTCGAGTTGCACCGGCGACTGTGCCCGCAGGCGCCCGTGCAACTGGAGATCATCACAGGGCGACCGCCGCAGGTGCTCGCCTGCTGGGAACAGGATTTTTGGAAAATGTTTCCGCGCACCAGGGCGACTGATTTCGCACGGTTTCTCCGCCTGGCGCGCCGCTGCCAGCCCTTCCAGGGCTCCATGATGATCGCGGGCCCCGGACCGCAGCCGGAGGAATTCCGCGCCGCCCTTCGCCGGCAGCAGCAGTACGATCTGGAACGCAGCCTGGAATACGCGAAGCAAAAGCTCGGCCTGGGCATCCGTTGGCGCGAGGCAGGCGGCAAGGCGGGCTCTGCCCGGCAGGATGCGGCTGTGATCCCCTCCGCCGGGGGGCGCACCTGAGAGCGAGGCTGCGCTTCGTGAGGACCGGTCGGCGCCGCCATTCGGCCCAGTGAGCGCCGCGATCGGGTCGCTTGCCGTTCCGGCTACGGCGCCGGGCTCCCCGTCAACGCAGGAAGTCGGCCGCGTTCTCGCGAGTGACGATCACCGTGTCGATTTGCACGCGCACCGGCAGTGGCTCGCCCAAGGCGGCCTTGATCGCGTGTTCCACGGCCAGCCTGCCCATCCGTTCCGGATGACCGGCCAGCATCGCGCTCAGTCGCCCTGCTTGCACCGCCCGCACCGCTTCGCGTGTGGCGTCGAAGCCGACCACCACGATCTTGCCTGCCAGACCCCGGGCTGCGATCGCCTCCACCGCGC
>JBMFPL010000430.1:0-3210 GCA_049969115.1 Bryobacteraceae bacterium
AGCTTGCTGGTTTCCGTATCCGCTCACCGCGCCGTTGGCAGGACCCTGTATCTGCCGGAGTACGACGCACCGGAGACCGGCTACGGTCGCACGAGCGGCGCCGGGCGCGAGCAGGGCTATCACACGTTCGCCCAACTGATCTGGCACCACTGGAGTTTTATCGCGTGCTTCGGGGAGCGGAGAACGACCATGCCGGTGGGCTTTTACGGCACGATCTTCGGCGATTCCGGCACCTGGTCGCGCGACACTCACAACTACGTGGAAGCCGTATGGACGCGGCCGGCAGGCAAGGATGGCGGCTTGCGGTGGCGTTTCTACTACGACCAGTACCGCTACCGCGGGCGCTACGACTACGCGGGCGAGGGCGACACCGTCCTGGATCAGCGCGACAACGCGCTGGGCGACTGGGTGGGCACGCAGTTCTACTACTGGCGCGCCATGGGCCGCGCCGGCCAGATGACCGTAGGAAGCGAGCTGAACACGGATTTGCGCAACTTGCAGGAAACTTACCTGGTCAGTCCCGTGCGCGACATGCAGCTTCACGTCTCCGCGCGCGACGTCTCGGGCGGCGTTTTCGCCCAGCAGGAATGGAAGTTCTCGCGCGAGTGGACCTTGTACGGCGGCGTCAGGTTCGACAGCTCACGCAACCGTCACCGCTCGGCCAGTCCCCGCGCGGCCCTGGTCTGGGGACCCTCGCCGCGCAGGGCCTGGAAGTTCGTCTACGGGCACGCCTTCCGGAACCCGTCGGCCTACGAAATGTTTTACCAGGCGACCGACGGCTCGTATGTCTCCAACCTGGGGCTACGGCCAGAACGCACGCGCACCTGGGAGGCGGCGGGAGAGATCAGCGTTGCGCGCTGGCTGGACTTGGTGGCGTCGCTTTACCACTACCGCATGCGCGACTTGATCAGGGAGTACGAACTGGAAGGCGGCGGGGTCCAGTTCCGCAACCTGGCGCGCGCCCGGGCCACCGGCGTGGAGTGGGAGCTGCGCGCCCGTCCGGCGGCCAGGCTCGAGCTTGCGGGTGGCCTCGCGCTACAGCGCGCCGTGGCGGGAGGTACCGGGGAAAAACAGGTCAATTCACCCTCGGCGATCGCGCAGTGCAGGGCCGGGATCTTCCTGTTTCGGGAGCGGCTGACCATAGCTCCCGCCTTCCGGTACATGAGTTCGAGGCTCAGCCGGGCCCGCGCGCTGATCGGCGGGGTGCCGCTGCTCGACCTCACGGCCACCACGAACCGTTTGCATCGGGATTTCGACGTGCAGTTCGGGGTGCGGAACGCCCTCGACCGCCGCTATTGGGATCCGCTGAGCTGGGAGCACCGGGCGGAGCTGATGCCTCGGCCTGGCAGGTCGCTGTTCGTGAAGCTCATATGGCGCTACGGAGGCTAGCGGAACGTGGCCTTCCGGCCGGCAATGCGGAGGTTGTCTCTCGTCCTCGCCCTGGCGCGATGCAGCGCCGCTGGAATCGAGGTGGTTGTGCTCGTGCCGCCCGGCATGCCGGTATTTCAGGAGGCGATGGCAGGCTTGAAGGAAGGACTTCAGCGCCCGGTCGAGATCTTGGACCCGGAACCGGGCGCGCTACACAGACTGGCTGAGAGCAGCAGCCCCCGGCTGGTGGTTGCCTTCGGGACGAGAGCCGCCGAGCTGGCGCTGAATTGCCGGATTCAGACGCCCGTGCTTGCGGCGATGGTGATGGCGGCCGGCGACGTCCGCCTTGGGTGCGCGGAGCGAGAGCCGGCGGCAGTGATTTCCTTGGAACCGGCCCCGGAAGCCATTTTGGCGAGGCTCCGCGAACTGTTTCCCCGCAAAGGGCGAATCGGCGTGATCCTCGGATCCTCTCACGATGAAAGTAGCGCGGACGAGTTCCGGCGGGCGGGACGGCAGTTGGGACTGGCGATCGAGGCCATCAAGTGCCGAAATGCCCGTGAGTTGGTGGAGGCGGCGGCCACTCTGCACGGGCGAGTCGAGGTGGTGTTGTGCCGCCCGGACAGTGCCCTGTACAGCCGGACAGTGGTCGAGCCGTTCCTGTTGTCAGCTCTGAAGCAGGGGTTGCCGGTTGTCGCTTTTTCGGAGAGCTTCGTCAGGGCCGGCGCAGTCGCAGGCCTATATCCGGATTTCGTAGAACTCGGGCGTTTGACCGGCGAGGTGGCTTCGCGCCTGCTCCGGGGCGAGCCCGTGCAGAAGCTTTACCGCCCGCGCAGGATCGTCGCGGCAACCAATCGGAGGGTCGTGCGGCTGCTCGGTTTGGAACGAGATCTGGACTTGCGTGGCGTGGTGCTTGTCAAATGACACGCTGGCGTAAATGGAAGGCCGCTTTCGACGGGAGCCTCCTCGTGCAGGCGCTGGCCGCCAATTTTCTACCGGTGGCCATGACCCTGCTGTCAGTGGCAGCGCTGACTGCCGCCTCTCTGACGTTGCAGCGGTGGTACCTGGATCGGGAGGTGCGGCTGCGCGCGGAGGCCCTGGCCCGGTTCCTGGCGCGCCAGTGCGCGTTCGCGCTCCTGGTGGGTGACACGAAAAGCCTGAGCGACGTCGGCGAGGCCGCCCTTGCCATGGAAGGCGTGGCCTGTGTGGCCATAAACGACGCTGCGGGCGCTCCGATCATAGCGCGCTGCCGTCCCGCCCTCGCCTTGCCGCCGCAAGCTGTTGGTGGTGGATCGCCCGCGATTTGGCGTGCGGAAGGCCAATTGGTGGAGGCGACGGCGGTCGTCACCGGGGCCGAGGCATCAGAGTTTCTGGAGTGGGAGTCCGGCCAGCCACGCAAGCTGGGCGTGGTCCGTGTGGCTCTGTCGCGGGAAAGGCAGAAAGCGTACCTTCTGCACAGCGTCGCCGTGAGCGTCAGTCTGGCGTTGCTGGCGGCCGCCGCGATCCTTGCAGTCCAGTACGCGCAGTTGCGCAGCGTGCTCCGGCCATTGCATGGCGTGGTGGCGGTCGCGGTCCGGGTGGCTCAGGGCGATCTCTCACAGCGGGCCCCTGTGATCCGGCGCGACGAAGTAGGGCGGCTGGCCGAGGCGTTCAACCAGATGGTTGCCGAGTTGGCTCGCTCGCGGCAGGAGCTGCTGTCCTCGCTGCAGGAGGCGCGCCAGGCCAGTCGCGCCAAGAGCGAGTTCCTGGCCAACATGAGCCACGAACTGCGCACGCCCCTCAACGCGATCCTGGGCATGGCGGAACTGGGACTGGAATCTTCGTCCCCGGGCGAACTGCCCGAAT
>JBMFPL010000431.1:0-1451 GCA_049969115.1 Bryobacteraceae bacterium
GCCTAGCGGGCCGGGCGATGATCGCTCCGAGATCAGGCGTGCGCGGGGGCTCGACCTTTTCCGCGACTTTCTCTGCGGGTGCGGCCGCCGCTTCGCCCGGGCAGGCCTGCGGTGCTGCTTCCTGCGGGGGCGCAGGCGCCGTCTCAGCTCCAGCTTCCTTGCCCTCAGCGGCCGGCGCTGCGGGCGCTTCTGTAACCGCTGGCGCTTCGGCGGCCGGAGCCGCCTCCGCTTCGCCCCGCTCGACCACGATCCCGAAGTACCGACGGATCTTGTCCGCCGTCTCCTCGTCTATCGAGCTCGAGTGGGTTTTCTTCTCGGTGATGCCGAACTGGGGCAGCAGCGCCAGTATGACGCTGTTAGGCTGCTCACACTCACGCGCCAGCTCGTTGATCCGGATCTTTTTCATACCGCCCTGCGATCCCAAGTCGCGCTTGCCGGGGACGCTTCATCGCGCCGGGTCGCCCATTCTTGCCTCCTTCATGAAATCGGGAAACTCGCTGATACCGAGCTTTTATCCTAACAAATCCGCTCCGGAAGTCGCCGGTTCGCCGGGCTCATCGCTCGCGGCAGCATCTTGCGCAGCTTGCGGTTCGGCCGGAGGCAAATCGCCGGTCTCCGGCTCGGCTGCCTCCGCGGGGGCCTCGGCTTCCACAGGCAGCCGCGCCGCACCCTCGTCGAGTTCTGCGGGCTGCTCAGCCTCCGTTTCGATGGCCTCTTCGAACTGCGCGTAGTAGTTGTTGACCGCGATCTGGATGGCTTGCACCGTGTCCAGCCCGATGCCTTCGATGGCCACCAGTTGCTCCGGCGTCATGGCGCCCAGTTGCTCGACCGTAGCCACGCCCGCGTTCGCTAGTCTGTCCACCACGCTCTCCCCCAGACCGTGCTCGACCAGCACGCTGACCGGCGCCCCGGGCACCACCATGGAGGCCATCGCCGATTCGGTCTCGCGCCGCTTCTCTTCTTCGCTCTTGATGTCAATGCGCCACCCCATGAGCTTGGCAGCCAGGCGCACGTTCTGGCCTTTCTTGCCGATGGCCAGCGAAAGCTGCGAGTCTTCGACGATCACCTCCATGTGCTTCTGCTCAGGGTCGAGGATGGTGACTCTGGAAATCTTGGCGGGGCTGAGAGCATGGGTGACGAAGACCACCGGATCGTCGGAATATTCGATGATGTCGATTTTCTCCCCGCGCAGCTCGCGGATGATGGACTGCACGCGCATGCCTTTCATGCCCACGCAGGCGCCGACGCCGTCCACGTCGCGGTCCCGGCTCTGCACCGCAATCTTGGTGCGCTCGCCCGCCTCGCGTGCGCAGGCCTTGATGACCACCGTGTTGTCGTAGATTTCGGGAACTTCCTGCTCGAACAGGCGCATCACCAGCTCGGGAGCGGCTCGCGAAACAATCACGCCCGGCGTCTTGCCGCTCTTTTCCACGCTTTTGATGACGCAACGG
>JBMFPL010000431.1:1461-3209 GCA_049969115.1 Bryobacteraceae bacterium
CGGTCGCCCACGCTGTAGTTGTCGAGCTTGGACTGCTCTTTCCTGGGCAGCCGCGCTTCGGTCTTGCCCAGATCCACGATGAGGTCGTTGCCTTCCACCCGCTTGACCGTGCAGTTGACCAGTTCGCCGATGCGCCCGGCATACTCCTGGTAAACGATTTCGCGCTCGGCCTCGCGAACCTTTTGCAGGATCACCTGGCGGGCGGTCTGGGCCGAGATCCGCCCCAGATGCTCGGTCGAGCGCCGGATCCTGATCACCGATCCGATCTCGGCGTTGCGATCCAGACGCCGGGCTTCTTCCAGGGTCAGCTCATTGACCGGATCCTGAACCTGTTCAACGACCCGCTTGACGGCATAAATCTGAATGCCGCCTTCCTCAATTTCCGCCTCGAGCTCCTCGTTGGTGCGGTACTGCTTGCGCGCGGCCGCGATCATGGCGTCCTTGACCGCGTCCAGCACGATCTGCGGGTCAATGCCCTTCTCCTTGCTCAGGATCTCGATAGATTGCAGGATGTTCTCCAAGACGACCTCTCCGGAAGCTCCTGGGTGATCACCACTCGAACTTGAGGTTGGCCCGCTGAATTTGCGCCAGGGGCAGTTGCAAGCGCCGCCCCGGACTGGGCTCCAGGGTCACCACGCCCTCAGCGAAGCCAGCCAGCACGCCCTCCCAGTGCCGCTGCTCTTGCACCGGCTCGCGCAAAACCACCTTGATTTTGCGGCCGACGAACCGCTCGTAGTCGCGCGGCGTGACGAGTTTGCGCTCCACGCCGGGTGAACTTACCTCCAGCGTGTAGCTGCCGCCGGGCACCAAGTCCTCGACGTCCAAGATCACGCTCAATTGCTCGGAGACGAGCTCGCAATCGCGGTGCGAGACTCCTTCCGGCTTGTCAATGTAAATCCGCAGCAGGCGGCGAGGGCCGCTGCCCCGCAGCTCGACGTCCACGACCTCGACGCCTTCGGAGGCGGCCACGCGCTCGGCTGCTTCGCGGACTCTGGCGATGACTTGTTCGCGGTTCATCCGGCACCGGGCGGCCAATAAAAAAGTGGGCTTTCGCCCACTTTTCAGGCGCGACACCTAAAATTATTATACACTCGCCGGCGGCCCGGTCCCGCAGCCGCGGGCCGGGCTGCCCCCGCTCAGTCCACCGTCACCCAGCAGCCCTTTTGCGCGCTTTCCAGGATTTTTTCCAGCAAGAGCATGCCGCGCACACCGTCCTCGAAAGTGGGGAACTCGACCGGGGCCGAGGGATCCTCGATCTTGCGGTAGAAGCGGCGGAAAACCTGCTTGTGCGCGTCGTCGTAGCCTTCGCCGTGCCCGCCCGGCAGATCGGCGAAGCTCCGCGCGCTCTCCAGCATCAGCGAGGGATCCTTGATGATGAGCTGGTTAGGGCTGTTGCGCTGCCCGATCCACAGTTCGTCCGGCCGCTCCTGGTTCCACATCACGCCCAGCTTGGTGCCGTAAATCTCGATCTGTAACCGGTTCTTGCAACCAGTGTTGACCTGGCTGGCCGTGAAGCAGCCCCGGGCCCGCTCGCCCAGCCGGATGAGCACGCCGCCGTAATCCTCGGTGTCAATAGGCACTTCCTCGTAGTCCTCCGGCCGCAGCGTCTTGCCGGCGAAGGTCTCCACCTCCGCCTTGGGGCGCTTGCGCGTCTTGTGGAAGGTCATCAGGTCGGCGCACAGCGCCGTGATCTTCAGGCCGGTGACATGCTGGACCATGTCCATCCAGTGCGAGCCGATGTCGCCCAT
>JBMFPL010000432.1:0-3188 GCA_049969115.1 Bryobacteraceae bacterium
ATGAACCCCGAAATCCGCCCGCTATGGCGCGACACGGAGAACTTCACTCACCGGATTGCAGGCATCGCGGTCACTGCACGTTACGTGCCCACCAACAAACGGGCTTCCAAAATGACGCCCGAGGATTTCGCCAAGTGGGAGGCGGCATGGTACCACGACATATCGCCCGAGCCCTTCGTCAGTTTGTTGCGGCCGGGAACGGTACTGGTGATTGACGGGGGCGAGGACGGGGACACCGGGACCATCGGCTCCAACAACATTCTCGCCTGGAAGCTTCGCGGCATGGTCGGGGTAGTTACTAGCGGAGGGGCGCGTGACACGGACGAGATCATCAAGGAACGGGTGCCGCTCTACTATCGCCGTCCGGGACGCGGTATACGCCCTGGTCGCAACGAAATCGAGTCGGTCAATCGCCCGATCATGTGCGGGGGCGTGTTGGTACGCCCGGGCGACGTGGTGGTGGCCGACGGGGACGGGGTGATCGTCGTGCCGCGCGAGCACGCCGAAGAAGTGGCGCGCTCCGCCAGACAGATCCTGGAAGCCGACAAGGCAGGGCGGCGCAAGCTCTACCAGAAGCTCGGCCTGCCCATGGACAGAACCGTTGAGCCGGATTGATCATGCACGCTAACAACGCATTCTGCTGGCGCTGATTGCGACAGCACTTGCCACCGCGCTGGCTTTTCAGGCCCGCTACACTGGCGTCACGGTAGACGAGCCGGTCAACTTGTTGACGGCCCGCTTGTACTGGAAGGGGGCTGACCGCCTTCAGCCGCCGGATCTGGCGCCAGGCATCAAGATAGCGGGCGGCTGGGTGCCCAGGCTCCTGCACGTGCCGGTTCCGCGTGATCACCCCGCCTGGCAACAGCAGGACGGCTGGATGCTCAGCGTCATACTGATGGATCGCTTGCGCGGGCGCCAGATCGAGCAGATTTTCAGCCTGTCGCGCCTGCCCTTGATGATTTTCCCTCTCCTTACCCTGTGCCTGATCTGGCGCTGGGGCACACAGCTATACGAGCGGCCGGTTGGCCTTTTACTGGCTCTGTTGTTTGCGGTGGAACCTACCGCGCTGGGTCATGGGGCGCTGTTCAAGAACGACCTCGCCGCAACATTTGGTTACTTGTGGTTCTGGTACCGCGCCTGGTATTATTGGCGGGCGCCGACCCCTCGCAACGCCGCATGGCTGGGTGGCGCACTGCTTGCGGCCTTGCTTGCCAAACTCTCCATGGTGATCCTGCTGCCCATCGCGCCGCTGGTCGTCATCCTGCGGAGCCTGTCGCGACGGGCGCCGCCACCCCTCCTGCGCTCGGGGCAGCGCTACTTGTACTGGCCATTGCCTATGCAGGAGCGTTGGCCGCCCCGCAATTTCGAGCCCGACGCATGACGCCCGCCGATTACCAAACACTCAAACACGCTGGTGTGCCTGCGCTAGTGGTACACGCCGCGTGTCTTCCGACTGCTGCCTGCGCCGGATCCACTCTGGCGGGGCTGCCTGGCCCTGTGGCAATCCAATGCGGGCGGCAACTGGACATACATGCTGGGACGCCAGTACTCCCGTGGCCATCCACTTTACTTCGCGCTGGCCCTCGCTGCGAAAATGCCGGTAGCGCTTCAGCTACTGCTGGTTATGGGGTTTGTTTGCGTTTGCCTTCGCTTGCGCCGGGGTCAATTGGACCCCACGGATCTGTTTTGGCTGGCGCCGCCGGTGCTGTGTATCTTCCCAGCCTCCCTTTCCGCATTACAACTCGGCGTGCGGTTGGTGCTGCCCGCGCTGCCCTTCGGCCTGGTGCTGGCGGGCTGCGCCATTAAGAGCCTGCTGCATGGCCGGCGACAGATCGTGCTGGTCTTGCTGGAAGCCGGCGTCGCGGTGGAGTCGCTGCGCATCTTTCCGCACGGTATTTCCTTTTTCAACCTCTGGGTTGGCGGAGCTGACAATGGGTTGAAGTACTTGGTTGACAGCAACCTGGATTGGGGGCAGGATCTCCGCCTACTGCGCAAGCGTTTCGACCAGTTGGGAATCGGAAAGCTCAGGCTCTCTTATTTCGGTACGGACAACCCCTGGTCCTACTTTACAGACAAAAAACTGGAACTTATTCCCCCGCCCTGGAACGACGCACTCGCCGGAGGCAGACGGGTTCTCGAACTGCAGCCTGGCTATTACGCAATCAGCGCCAGCCTGCTGCCTGGTCACTTCTTCGAGCCTCAGTATCGTCTTTATTACCGCTGCTTCCTCGAGATGAAGCCGGTAGCGAAGGCCGGTTACTCGATTTTCATTCATAGGGTAGAACCATGAGACCTCTGCTCGTGCTGTTCGCGTTGGCCCCGATGTATGGCCAGAGGCCGGATGGCCTCCTGTTCTACGCTTCGCTCCGCCAGTCATTTACAGCCGAGCACGCTGCCGGCGTTCCGCAGCCATTGCAAAGCAGCGGCGTCATGGTCAACGACGCGGCGGATCTGCCGCCCGGCGCCCGGCTCACATACGACGCCCGCGCCAACATATATGCCGAGCAGGGTACCGTCAGTTTCTGGTGGCGGCCGGAAGCCGCCTCAGGCCGCGTCAGTTTCCCCTTGTTGCTGGTCTCTTACGAGCAGCACTCCACATGGGATTTCAACTTCATGCGGATCGCGTGGACCGGCTCCGAGCTGACCGCCCGTCTCACGGATCGCAACTACGTGACCCAGTCGGTGCGAGGCCCCATCAAGCCTGAAGCTGGACAATGGGTGCACATCGCTGTTGGCTGGAGTGAGAGCGATGGCCTGGCCTTTTACATCAACGGCAAGCTGGCTGGCCGCTTGGCCCGGCCACTCGAGCTGGACGCCGCCCTGGACCAGTTCGGCTTGGTCACTGCCGCGGTCACGCCGCACCACACCTCGGGCAATGAGAACGCCGGTGCCATACGGGAGGTGCGGATCTACAGAGCGCCGCTCGATGGCGAAGACGTAGCACGCCTGGCCGCTGGCGAACAACCCGCCGGTGCGGTGCGCAGGCAGACGCCCTGGGCAGCGCGCTTCGGCTGGTCCGAAAACGCCAGGGTGCCCGTGGGTGGCACTTTCAAGGTCACGCGGATTCCGGTAGCCGAGGCCAAGGATTTGGGCAAATTCTGGCTCAAGGGCGCCGACGGCAAACGCGAAACTTGAGGATGCCCGGCGGAGCGTAGAAAGTAGCGACTCTCACCCCGGGAGGCGTGATA
>JBMFPL010000433.1:0-3141 GCA_049969115.1 Bryobacteraceae bacterium
AAGCGAAACTCAAGCTCCGGGCGGGAAGCCCGCGGGCCCGTGTCTCGTCGAGCAGCGGGGAGCCAGCGGGCGCCAGCAGCAAGCTTTCGTGCCCGGCCCGCAGCAAGCCCTCGTGGAGGAACAGGACCTGCCACTGGCCGCCGCGCATCTGACGTCCAGTGTCCACGTGCACGATGCGCACCGCGTTCTCCGCGTCCTGGGACTACCCGGCACCGGTCAACTCATGTTCCGGGCTTTGGCGTATTTCAGGTAAGTATAGATCGCGGCCATGCGCGCGATGGTCAGGCCTTCGAAGCCGTCCAGGAAGCCGAGCTGGAAGACATAGGTGCGCCAGAAAGTGATCAGGGGCGCCAGCAGGAGGTGTCGCCAGCCGATTTTCTGCCCGCGCGCCACCAGCTCTTGCGCGGCCAGGGTTGTGTAACGGTCCAGCCGCTTGAGGTGCTCCGAGAGCGAGTTGCAGGTGAAGTGAAGCAGGTTGGATTTGAGATGGCCCACGCGCCCCTCGGTCACCACGCGTTCGTGCACGTAATCGCCCACCCAGCGGCCCTTGCGGCGATCGTAGAGCCGGATCTTGCGATCCGGGTACCAGCCCGAATGCAGGATCCAGCGGCCCAGATACTGGGCCATGCGCGGTACCGTATAAGCGTCGCAGTCCGGGCCGTTTTTCTTCAGTTGCCAGATCTCCCCTTCCAGAGCCTCGCTGAGCGCCTCGTCGGCATCGAGCGAGAGGATCCAATCGTGACGGGCTTGTTCGGCGGCGTAATTCTTCTGAGCCGCGTAACCGCGCCACTGGCTTTCCAGCACGCGCGCACCCAGCTTGCGGGCCAGCTCGACGGTGCGGTCCGTGGAACCGCAGTCCACCACGACGATTTCGTCGCAGCAGCGCAGGCTCTCGATAGCCCGGGGCAGGTTGCGCTCCTCGTTCTCAGTGATGATCGTGGCCGAAATTTTCATCGTTGGCGGCTCAGGAGGCCAGCCCGGGGCGGACGGGAGCTACGGTAAAGGAGAGCAGGAAGACTGCCAGCGCCATCCAGGCCAGCCGCCGACGGACGTCGTCCATGGGGCTCGGGTCGTAAATCGAGGGGTGGCGCATGCCGAACAACAGAAGCAGCACCGCCCATACCAGCCACCCTTCCCAATAAAAGTATCCGATGGGCAGCAGGGCAAGCAGGAACAGGCGGGAGAGCAGCCGGTGCCGGTCGCCGGCGAAAGAATACAGGATGTGCCCGCCGTCGAGCTGCCCGATGGGCAGGAGGTTGAGAGCGGTCGCGAACAGGCCCACCCACGCGGCCCGCGCTATCGGGTGCAGGTAAATGTCCGAGGAAGGAACGCCGGGAAAGATCAGGCTCTGCAACAGCCACAGCAAAGGGGGCGCGCCGAAAACCAGATCGCCGCGGTGGGCAATGCCCGGGATGACCTTCGAGTAGGCCAGGCCGATCGCCAGCGCTGGCGTCAGCACCACGAACCCGGCCAGGGGCCCTGCGATGCCTATGTCGAATAACATCCGCTTGGAATAAATGGGCGATCGAATGCGGATGAAGGCGCCTAGCGTACCTACGAAGGTCGGCGCGGGCAGAAAGTAAGGCAGGGTGGCGTCCACGCGGTAGTAGGCGCAGGCAAGGTAATGGCCCAGCTCGTGGGCCAGCAAGATCGTGAGCAGGGTGAGCGAGAAAGGTAGCCCATCCACAATGCGCCAGGGATCGGCCCAGAGATCGTTCAGTCCCGCGAGATCGCGCTCCAGGTCGAAGGCCGGGCGGTTCGAGCGGAAGTTATAGGCCAGCCGGGCCCCCATCATGCTAGTGGTCAGCAGGGTCAATCCCAGCAGGAGCACATGGACCCAGTAGCGGCGCGGTTTGGTTGCGCCCGCCAGACCGTACAAGCGCCGCCCGGCGCCATTGCCGGGTTCTATAGGGGCGCCTTCTGGATGGTGGGGAAAGGACACGGAAGGCCGCTACGGTTCGGGAAGCGATTGCAATTCCTTGCCCGGCTTGAAGCGCACCGCCTTGCCGGGCGGGATCGCCACCTCGGCGCCCGTGCGGGGATTGCGGCCGATGCCGGTCTTGCGCGGGCGGACGGTGAAGATTCCGAACCCGCGCAGCTCGATCCGCTCGCCCTGGGCCAGGGCACGCCTCATGGTCTCGAAAACCGTTTCCACCGCCGTTTCGGCCTTGGTCTTGGTAATGCCGGTTCGTTTGACGACCTCGTTGATGATATCGATCTTGATCAAGGCGACCTCCTCAAGTCGTCGGTCAGGGGGACCGGCAGCCGGGCCCGAGCGCCGCAGGAGCGCAAAGCCCATGATAAGGATAGGCTTAAGGCCCTGTCAAGCCGTCTGGTGCCGTCGGGCTGGGCGGTTCAGCGCGCGCAGACCTCGGCCACCGTCGTCAGTCGCCCGCCCGCCGCCAGGATCTCCTCGAGCGTCCGCCGCTCGGCCTCGGCGTCCAGGCTTTGGATGGCGTCTGTCACCAGCTCGACTCGGTAGCCGCGGCGGAGCAGTCCTATAGCCGCGCAGCGCACGCAATACTCGGTGACCACGCCGTAGACAACGCAGCGCTCCGCGCCCAAGCGCTCGAGAAGCCCGGGCAGATTGGGGTTGGTAAATACGTCCAGGGCCTGCTTTTCCACGATAATTTGCCGCGCCTGCCCGGGTTCGTACTCTCCCGGCGCAACCGATACGGTCACCCGTGGGTCAAGCAGCGTTTCGGTCGGCTTCTGTTGTCCCAGCGTGCCGCCCACGCAATGCGGGGGCCATTGGATAAACTCCGGGTCGTCCTCCTCGTGCGCGTCCGTGCTGGAGACGACCGGGATGCCAGAGGCAGCCGCGTGGTCGCGCAGTCGGGCCAGAGCAGGCAATAGGTTCTCCGCGCCGGGCACGTACAGCGCACCCGCGGGAAACAGGAAATCCACCTGGGTGTCCACGTCGAAAAAGATGGTCTTCACGGGACCTCCGTGCTCTCGAAGCCGGCCACGCTGGCCACAGCCGGGCCCGAGTTCCGCCGGACTTGTTCAGCCAAGGCCAGCAAGGCAGCGCTGTAGTCGACCCGGTAGGGTTCGGCATCCTCCAGCTTCCTCACCGGTGCGGGGAGCCGAGAAAGCGCAGCGGCAGCATAGGCGCGCGCCGCAGAGGCGCCTGACAAATCG
>JBMFPL010000434.1:0-3137 GCA_049969115.1 Bryobacteraceae bacterium
TTCATCCTGCCGCTTCAACTGCACCACCGTGTACTCCTCGGTGATGCGGGTGCTGGCGTGGCCGGCGATCTTGCTGGTTTCGATGCTGCTGCCGCCCACCTCCTGCCGCCATGTGATATTGGCGCGACGGAGGGAGTGGGGACCGAAGCCGGTGAAGTCCAGTCCCTCGAGCTTGGCGGCGTCCTTGAGCGCCTTCCGGACGCCAGAGTCCCAACGCGGCTGTTTGGGGTCATCCGGCTGCGGGAAAACCCAGGCGTTCGGCCCCCGGTTGGGCAACTTCTCGATCCACGCCTTGTAACGCGGAGTCAGGGCGCCCAGGGCGAGCGTGCGCTTACTCTTCTCGGTCTTGGGCTCGTCGATGTCGCCGTGCCAGCTGCGCTGCGCGATCTGGATGGTGCCGCGATCGAGGTCGACGTGTTTGATCATCAGCGCCGTCACTTCGGAGATGCGCGTCCCGGTGTCAAGGCAGGTTTCGCAGATGAGCAGGTTGGGCTCGGCGATATGCGCCAATACGCGGGCCATTTCGTCCTCGCTCAGAATGCGCTTCTCACGGACCTCCCACTTTTTGGGCAACCGCACGCGGCGGATCGGGTTAGCGAAGGAGTCCGGCAGCAGTTCCCACTCCTGCGCCTTGGTGATGATGCCGCTCATGACGTTGCGGAGGTCGGCCATAGCATACCAGGAGGCGCATTCGTCCTGAAGCCAGTCCATCACGTCTTTCGCACGAATCTGGCTGAGCCGGACATCCTTCCAGCGCGGCAGAATGCGGCTGAGAGCGTAGTTGTACTTCTGCCTGGTCGTGGTGGCGATGAGCGGCTTGCCGGCCGCCAGCTTCTCGACGTAGTCGGTGCGCCACAGTTCGGCGAGTTTGCCGAACAGGATGTCGCCCGGCGCAGGCGCGGATTCCGGCGCGCGCGCTGCAACCACGGCTTCGGGGCGGGTGGCGGCCGAGTTGAGGCCAGCCAGGAACTCGTCGCGAATCGCGCTGGCCTCCTTCTTGCTCAATGCGCCTTCACCGCGGCTAGGGCCGATGGTGTGGAACTTCCGCCTGGTCTTGATCGAGCCGTCCGGCTGGACCTCGTCATGGCGGTAGCGGAAGTACCAGTAATAGTGCCCGCGGTCTTTCCGCTCTTGCACGTTGGGATGCTGAACTCGTTTCTTCAAAGCCGTGACTCCCGTCAGGGCCAGAAGGGTACCTTCCTTTTCCGTCATCGCTCAAGCCAATCCTTGCTGCCGTTTGCAGTCAGATCCGCACCGCCATGCCCGATTCCTGCTGGCAGATGTAGAGGGTCTCCCGCGCCCGCGTCATGCCGACATAGAACTGGCGGATCACCGAGTCGCGAGGCGCGCCGGCTTGCTGGTAGGCGGCGTCGGCTTCGCCGCTCAAATCCGGAAAGAGGTAGACCACGTCGGCCTCGCCGCCTTTCACCGAGTGGATGGTCCCGACAACCACCCGCGGAACATCGAGCAACGCTTGTGGACCGCGCACGGCCGCGATGTCCGCCGGGAATTGTGCGCGCTTGAAGAAGGTGGCGTTCAACCGCCGGCGCCACCAGGCGAGCAGGTCGCGGTAATGGCCTTCGAAGGTTTTGAGCAACGCTTCCAGCGCGCCAGGCTCGAACGTGTCATCGAGCGTTTCGATTGTGGCGGTCTCCGCGGGCGTCAAGCTTGACAGTTTCTTCTTTGCGCCGCGCTTGATGATGCCTTCTGAGTGCAGCCACTCCGCCCAGAGCGCGACATCGCCGCACGTCCATGCTCGGCTGTCCGCGCCGAATTGCGGATGGGCCACCAGCAACGAGAGCACACGGTTGGCGCTCGATCCGCGGCCCATCCGGAGTGGATTCCAGAAGCCGTTCGAACGCCGGTAGGGGTTGTGGAACGGGATGGCGTTCTTGCGAAGGACCTGCACGATGGGTTGTAGCATGTAGCCGCAGCTCGCCAGGAACATGACTGACTTGCCCTGCTCGAGGTGCTGGAGCGCGGTCTTGAGGATGAAATATTCCGGTGATTTGTATGTGCCGCCCGATAGCCGATTCAGTTCGCCTTCGAAAGGCCGTGGCAGATACGCCTTCGCCTGCCGCCGCGTCACCTGCTCGATCCACCGGACCGCGCGGTTGTGGATAGCGCGCGGTACGCGGTAGCTCTGCTTCAGAATGATCTTGTGGTCCTCCGGGATGTCAGGGTCCAGAACGGCGTCCGGCGTCGCGCCGGTGAAGCTGTAAATGCAGTTGTGGGTGACGATGCCGTCGGCGATGTAGGTGTGGTACTTCTCGACATCCAGCGAGTAGACCAGCCCGCGGTAGCGCCCCGTCCGGGTGTTCATAGGAACCCACTCCACGCGGTTTCCGCAGTTGTGAACTGGAACGGCCATCAGGCCCGGCAACAAGTTCGCCGCCTCCGTGATAAAGGCGGTGGATCCGCCACGTTTCGCTGCCGCACGCTCCGGTGAGTACAGTGGGAATCGTGGGTCCCGATGGTGATCGAGGAGGCATTGGGCCGCACGCAGGGGAAGGTCGTCCTTGAGCATTTCGAACAAGCGTCCGAGAGACTCCTCGGTATAATGCGCGGCTCCGTTCACCGGCTGGAACGTTGCGAGCGGCAGGCCGTATTTGGCGGCGATGTAGGATTCGTAGATGCTGGCCTCGGTGCGGTCGTATGCGACCTTCAGAACCCAGGCCGCATCCGCGCATTCCAGACGCGCCCGGTGTCCGAGATGAAAGATTCCGTCGCTTCGGATCAGCTTGCACCAGCCGACACGAAAGCGATCGCCGCGCTGCATGAGGTAGACAACGTGCGCGCGGTCCAGCAGCTCGCCCTTTGCCCACCGCACGAGCCACTTGTGCTCGGGCGTGCAGCGTGTGGTCTGGCCGCCAGCTTGGATCGTGTGCAGAATCCAGTCGTAGGGTCTCGCCGCCTTCCGGAAGCGGTAACCCTTCCCCTTCAAACCGTAGATCCTTGCGTCCCGAGGGGCGTACGCGATGAGTCTATGGCGATCGGGGTCCAGATCTTCGATCGCAACTTCACCGCTCCTCGTGCGAACCATGGTTCCGGGAGGCTGGCACTGATCATCATCGGCCGCGACGATGAAGTAATGGGCTCGCGCGCCCCACTTCCGGATGAGCCGCAGTTGCATCCGG
>JBMFPL010000435.1:0-3124 GCA_049969115.1 Bryobacteraceae bacterium
GCAGGATTGCGGACATGGCTCACGCTTACTACGTGCCGGTAGCGCCTCACTGCGTGGTCTCCCCCATCGGCACGATGGCTTCCTGCCACGTCTGCGCGGCCATTCCGAATTTCCTCATTCTGGAGTGGCACTGGTTGTCGCGCCTGGAATTGTGGCGCAATTTCGTGCGCGAAGGCGACATCATCGAGAAAGGCTTCATCCGCGTGCCCGACCGCCCGGGCCTGGGCGTGGAGATGAACGAAGAGGCGGCGCGCAAGGCGCAAGCGCCGGGCACTCCGTGGTTCGAGGCCTGAGGACTGCGGCGGCTGCCGGTGCTCGTTGTTCTTGCAGCCTGACCACCCCGCCGGCCAGGCTGGAGCCCTGCGGCAAGCCCTATGGCCGCGGAGCAAGAAGCGAAGCGGTCGTCGCCGCTTCGCGGGGTGCCGGCAACGCGGGCTCGTTATAATGGATTTCTCCCCTCCGGACATGCAATCAGATCGTGTGGATTTGAAGAAGACGGTCAACTTGCCTCGCACCTCCTTCCCCATGAAAGCGGATCTGCCCAAAATGGAGCCGCGCATGCTCGCGCGGTGGGAACAACAGGGCCTGTACGAAAAGATCCGCCAGGCGCGCGCGGGGCGTCCTCTCTACGTTTTGCACGATGGCCCTCCCTACGCCAACGGCACGATTCATCCCGGCACTGCCTTCAACAAGATCCTCAAGGACTTCATCGTCAAGTCCAAGACCATGGCCGGCTACGATGCGCCCTTCATACCCGGCTGGGATTGTCACGGCCTGCCCATCGAAATCAAGGTGGACAGTGAGCTGGGTGCGCGCAAGGCGCAGATGACGCCGGTCCAGATTCGCCAGGAGTGCCGCCGCTACGCCGAATACTGGGTGAACGTGCAGCGGCGTGATTTCAAGCGGCTGGGCGTCTTCGGGCGATGGGACGATCCTTACCTGACCATGAGCCCGCAATACCAGGCGGCCATCGCGCGCGCCTTCGTCGAGTTCTTGGATCGCGGCTACGTGTACAAGGGCCTGAAGCCGGTCCACTGGTGCATTCACTGCCGCACCGCGCTGGCCGAAGCCGAGGTCGAGTACGAAGACCACACCAGCCCCTCCATCTGGGTGCGCTTCCCGCTCATCTCCGATCCGGCTGCGATCGAGCCTTCACTGGCCGGACGGAAAGTCTGGGGCCTGATCTGGACCACCACGCCCTGGACCATTCCCGCCAACATGGCCATCGCCTTCCATCCCGAGTACGAATACGCCGCAGTCGAAGTGGATGGCGACGTGTACCTGGTGGCGGCGCCGCTGGTCGAGCTCACCGCGCAGAAGTGTGGATGGACGGCGGCGCGCGAGATCGCGCGCGTGAAAGGCCGGAGGCTCGAGGGCGCCGTTTTCCGGCATCCCTTCATCGAGCGTGACTCGGTGGGCGTTCTGGCCGACTACGTGACGCTGGAGCAGGGCACCGGCGCGGTTCATACCGCTCCCGGTCACGGCCACGAAGACTACTTGACCTGCCAGCAATACGGCATCCCGACTTATTGCCCGGTGGGGCCGGGCGGCGAGTTCTTCCACGCCGAAGGCGCTGCGGGGCGGCTGCCGGAAGTCCTCATCGGCAAAACCGTATGGGACGCCAATCCTGTGGTGCTCGAGCTGTTGCGCGGCCAGGGCGCGCTGCTCGCCGCGGAAACGGTTGTCCACAGCTACCCGCACTGCTGGCGCTGCCACAATCCCACCATCTTCCGCGCCACCGAGCAGTGGTTCATCGGCATGGAGCGAAACCGGCTGCGTGAGCGGGCGCTGGAGGCCATCCGCCAGGTACGCTGGCTGCCTGCCTGGGGCGAGGAGCGCATGGCCAACATGATCGCCAACCGCCCCGACTGGAGCATCTCGCGCCAGCGCATCTGGGGCGTGCCTATCGTCGTTTTCTATTGCGAAGACTGCGGCGAGCCGCTCACGGACCGGCGCGTGCTGGATCGCGTGGTAAATCTTTTCGAGCAGCACACGGCCGATGTTTGGTACCAGTGGAGCGCGGCCGAACTCGCTGGGCCCGAGGCACGCTGCGGGCGCTGCGGCGGCCGCAGCTTCCGCAAGGAAGACGACATCCTGGACGTGTGGTTCGACTCCGGCTCCAGCCATCTGGCGGTACTCACCGAGGCCAACCGCTTGCCTTGGCCCTCGGATCTTTACATCGAGGGCGGGGACCAGTACCGCGGGTGGTTCCACTCGTCGCTTTTGGTGGCGGTGGGCCTGCGGGATCGTGCGCCATACCGGGAATGCGCCTCCCACGGCTGGATCCTCGACGCCGAAGGGCGCGCCATGTCCAAGTCGCTGGGCAACTATATTGCGCCCGAGGAGATCATCAACCGCTACGGCGCCGAGGTGATGCGCCTTTGGGTGGCGTCGGTGGAGTTCACCGAGGACGCACGCATTTCCGATACCATCCTAGCTCGCCTCGCCGAGGCGTACCGCAAGCTGCGCAACACCTTCCGCTGGGCGCTGGGCAATCTGGCCGATTTCGATCCTACACGCGACGCCGTGCCGGCCGCCGCGATGCTGGAGCTGGACCGCTGGATCCTGTTCCGCGCTGAAGAGCTGGTGCGCAACTGTCGCGCCTTCTATGAAAGTTTCGATTTTCACCGCGTCTATCACGCGATCTATAACTTCGCCACCACTGATCTGAGCGCGCTTTATTTCGACATTCTCAAGGATCGCCTGTACACGGCAGCCCCGCGTTCGCACGCGCGGCGCAGCGCGCAGACCGCACTGTGGCGCCTGGCCTACGCGCTGGTGCGGTTGCTGGCGCCCATCATGGTCTTCACTACCGAGGAGGTTTGGGATCACCTGGCCAAGCCGCCGGGGGCGCCGGAAAGCGTGCACCTGGCGCTGTTCCCCAAACCCGAGGAGCTTACCGCCGGCCTGGCCGAGAATCATCGCACACGCGCGCGCAACTGGGACCGGCTGCTGGAAGTGCGCGAGCTCGTGCTCAAGCGGCTGGAGGAAGCACGCCAGGAGAAGGCGATCGGAGCGCCCCTGGAAGCGCGCGTGCACCTGCGCGCGGACAGTGACCTTTACCCGCTGCTGGCCGAGTACGCCAGCGAGCTGCCTGCCTTCTTCATCGTTTCCCAGGTTTCGC
>JBMFPL010000436.1:0-3117 GCA_049969115.1 Bryobacteraceae bacterium
CGTGCTGGGGGTCTGTTTGGGCGCGCAGCTTATCGCCAAGGCTGCCGGCGCGCGGGTTTACCGGAACCGGGTCAAGGAAATCGGCTGGGCGCCGGTGTACTGGACGCGGGCGGCCCGCGAAGACGCGCTGTTTCGCGGCCTCGAGCAACCCGAGCAGGTCTTCCACTGGCACGGCGAAAGTTTCGATCTGCCTCGCGGCGCGCACTGGCTGGCTTACAGCGATGCTTGCCGCCACCAGGCGTTCCGGTTGGACCCCCACGTCTGGGGCTTGCAGTTCCACCTGGAAGTCACGCCCGAGATGATCCGGGACTGGTGCTGCGTGCCCGAAAACCAGGCGGACCTTCGTGAGCTAGCCGAGGCTCCCGACCCGGAAGGGCCAGTGGAGCGCTTGGCCGAAGTGGCAGCCATAGTTTTCGGACGCTGGTCATCCCTGGCGGCCCGGCGGATCGCTGCCTGACCCCATGTCGTTGCTCAGCACCTTTCCGGATCTTGCTATCATCGAATCCAAATGGGGCTGGCACGGCTGATGACATCCGGCTTCATATCCAGGCCCGGCTTATTCCAGGTTGGAATGGCGAATCTATTTCCCAGGGAGGGATAGCAGGTGATCTATTCACGCTCGTCGGAATACGCCATACGGGCGTTCATGCACCTGGCTCAGGCGCCCGATGGCAAGTACGTGATGGTCAAGCAGATTGCGGAGCAGGAGAGAATCCCGGCCCACTTTCTGTCCAAGATCCTGCAACAGTTGGCTCGCAAGGGACTTTTACGCTCTAGCAAGGGGCCGACTGGTGGGTTCGCCCTGGTCAAGCCTCCCTCCAACATCACCCTGATAGAGATCATCGAGATCCTGGACGGTTTGGGGGACTACCAGAGGTGCATCAGCGGGTTGGACGAGTGCAGTGACGCCGCGCCTTGCGCCATGCACGAGGCCTGGAAGGACCTGCGTTCCCGTATCATGGATTATCTGGAGAAGACAACCATCGCGGACCTTGTCCGTGCGCTCGAGGAAAAGCGCAGGGCCCTGGAGAAGGCCAAGAGTGCCAGGGGTGTGGCCCGAACCGTTTGAAGAGGCCGGCCCGGGCAGCCGTCGGGCCGGCGCAGGAGGGTGAGCATGGAGCGAAATTCTGTGCTGATTCCGATGGTTATTGAACAGACTGCCCGGGGCGAGCGGGCCTACGACATTTATTCCCGCCTCCTCAAAGAGAACATCATTTTCCTGGGCACGCCCATTGACGACACGGTGGCCAATCTGGTCATCGCCCAGATGCTATTCCTGGCCGCCGAGGATCCGCAGAAGGACATCAACCTCTACATCAACTCTCCTGGCGGCTCGATCACGGCAGGCCTGGCCATCCTGGACACGATGCGGTTCGTCGAGCCGGACATTGTGACTATCTGCGTGGGACAGGCGGCTTCCATGGCGGCGGTCTTGCTGGCGGCGGGCACCAAGGGCAAACGTTACAGCTTGCCTCACGCGCGCATCCTCATCCACCAGCCTTCGGCCAGCGGGCTGGCCGGGCAGGCCGCCGACATTGACATCTACGCCAAAGAGATCCTGCGCATGCGGGAGATCATTAACCAGATCCTGGCCGAATGCACCGGGCAGCCAGTCGAGAAAGTGGCGCGCGACGTGGACCGCGATTACATCATGAGCGCCGAGCAGGCGCTGGAATACGGCATGATTGATCGCGTCATCACCACGCGCGAAATGTCGCCGGCCGGGAAGATGTAGCTGCGCCCGCCATCAGGCCATGGCAGGCCATGACGGGCCAGCGGCTCGCCCCGTGTCCGGGCTGGCCGCTGCGTAGCGTGGCTCACTCCCTCGGTCGCAGGGCACAGAAGCGCTGGTAAGCCGCGTCCCAGTCGGCTTGGGGGTTGGGCTCGAATCGGACGGGCGGGAAGGAGCGGCGGATTAACTCACGCGCCTCGCCTAAATCGCGCAGCAGGCCGGCGCCGATCGCTTGCACCACCACGTTACCCGCCGCGGTGGCTTCGCTGGGACCGGCGATCACCGGGCGGCCCGTGGCGTCCGCCACGAACTGGTTGAGAACATGGTTGCGCGAGCCGCCGCCCACAATGTGGATGCGCTCGATGCGGCGTCCCAGCAGCGATTCCAGGCTTTCGAGCACTTGCCGGTAGCGCAGGGCGAGGCTCTCCAAAATGGTGCGGCACATCGGCCCGGGCGACTCGGGCATCGCCTGGCCGGTGCGGCGGCAGTAATCTGCGATCTTCTCGGGCATGCGGCCGGGCTCGAGGAAAGCGTCTGGGTCAATGATGGCCCTGAACGGGGGCGCTTCGGCGGCCAGCCGCGCCAGCTCGTCATAGCTGTATTCGCGGCCTTCCAGCGCCCATGCCCGGCGGCACTCCTGGAGCAGCCACATGCCCGCGATGTTTTTCAGGAAGCGCACTGTGCCCGTCGCACCCAGCTCGTTGGTGAAGTTCAGCTCCAGCGAGCGCTGGTTGATGATTGGCTCGGCCAGTTCCACGCCCATCAGGGACCAGGTTCCCGAGCTGATGTAGCACCAGCCCTCGCCTTGGGCAGGGACGGCCGCGACCGCGGAAGCGGTGTCATGGCAGCAGGTGGCGTAGACGGGAACCGGCCCGGCGCCAGTTTCTTCGGCCACGTGGGGCAGCAAAGGGCCGAGCAGCGTTCCCGGAGGCACGATCTCTGGCAGGATCTCGGTGGGCAAGCCGAGGCGCTCGAGCAATTCGGTGGCCCATCGTTTTTTGAGCGGGTTGTAAAACTGCGTAGTGCTGGCGTCGGTCAGCTCGCAGCGCATCAGCCCGGTGAGCCAGTAGTTGAACAGGTCCGGCATCATGAGGAAAGTTCGCGCCACCTTCAGCGCCGGCGAATCGGCCAGCTTCATGGCGTACAACTGGTAAAGCGTGTTCAGTTGCATGAACTGAATCCCGGTGTGGGCGAAAATCTCCTCGCGCGGGATCACGGCGAAGGTGCGCTCCAGCATGCCGTTGTTGCGGGAGTCGCGGTAGTGGCGGGGATTGTCCACCAGCGCTCCGTCCGCACCAAGCAAGGCGAAATCCACGCCCCAGGTATCCACGCCCACGCCGGCCAGCTCGACCTTGCGGGAGCGGCAGGCTATGGTCAGGCCCTGG
>JBMFPL010000437.1:0-3108 GCA_049969115.1 Bryobacteraceae bacterium
AATTCGGATCCGCCGGCCTTGAGCCACTACCCATCGCTCCCCCGGAGACCTTGCCTGAGGCGCCGCCGCCACCCGTGCTGGCGCCAGTCAGCGGGCGGGCCTGGAAGCAGGCGGGTTGGGCAGCTTTGGGGTGGTTGTTCCTGCTGGCCCTCTGGCGCGTGGACTATCGCCGGCTGAACCATCCCGCGGTTGCTTTTGGCGGCACCGGTCTGGCGCTGGCCCTGCTCGGGGTGGTCTGGTTCGCCGACGCCAGCAGGCATCGCTTCCTGCGCCTGGGACCGGTGGGCGTGCAGCCATCCGAGCTCGCAAAGCCCGCGCTGGTGATCTTTGTGGCCTTCTTTCTGGCGCAGCGGTCGCGCATCCTCAACGACTCGCGGACGATGGCGCCGGCCGCCTTGACGCTGGCGCTGCTGACCGGCGCGGTCATGGTAGCGGATCTGGGCACAGCGTTCGTGATGATCGTTACCGCGGGAGCGGTCTTTACCGTCGCGGGCTTGGAATGGCGGCGCTTCCGTACAGCGCTGGTGGTGGGCACCGTGCTCACGTTGGCGGCGATGCTCGGCCCCGGTTACCGTCGCGCGCGCGTGGCGGCTTTCTTGCTGGACACGGGCTTGCCTCAGCGGCTAGGCGTGGGGGAAAAACTCACGCAGGTGGCGGGCAGCGTGGGCAGCAGCTCGCGGCGTGACGTGAGTTATCACCAGAAGCAATCGCTCACCGCTCTGGGAAGCGGCGGGCTGTGGGGAGTCGGCCTGTTCCGCGGCAAGCAAAAGCTGGGCTACCTCCCCGAGGCGGACACCGACTTCATCTACGCGGTCGTGGGCGAGGAGCTGGGGCTGGTGGGCTGCGGGGCGCTGGTGGTCGTGTTCCTGCTGGTGTGGTGGCGCGGCATGCGCCTGGTGCGGAGCGCGCCTGACGAGTTCGGCCGCTACCTGGCGCTGGGCGCCGCCTTCATGATCGTCTTCCAAGCGATGGTGAACATGAGCGTGGTGGTCAAGCTGCTGCCCGCCAAGGGCCTGCCGTTGCCCATGATCAGCTACGGCGGCAGCTCGGTGGTGGCCACCATGATGCTGTTCGGCATGCTGCTGAGCGTCCGGCAGCGGAGCTTGTGAGGGGTGCGGGCCGATGGTCTTCGTCATGGCCGCAGGCGGGACCGGCGGGCACGTAATGCCCGCGCTGGCTGTGGCTCGCGAGCTGCGCCGTCAGGGGCACCACGCGGTCTTCGTGGGCACCCAGCGGGGCTTGGAGATGCGCCTGGCGCCGGCCGAGGGATTCGCGGTGGAGCTGATCCGCATCGGCGGCTGGCAGCGTGTCGGCCTCGCCCGGCGCTTGCAGACCCTCGTGGAGCTTCCCTGGAGCACGCTGCGGGCCTGGCTTCTTTTGGGGCGGTGGCGCGCGGCGGCGGTCTTCAGCATGGGCGGCTACGCGGCCGCTCCGGTGTGCCTGGCGGCCTGGCTGCGGCGGGTTCCCGTCGTGCTGCTCGAGCCCAACGTAGTGCCGGGGTTGACCAACCGGTGGACCGGGCGCTTTGCCGCGCGCGTCCTGGTGAATTTCGAAGCTACAGCCGCCCATTTCGAGCGCGCCCGGACGGAGGTGACCGGCATGCCGGTGCGCGAGGAGTTCTTTCGCCTGCCGCCCAAGCCGCGCGGCGAGTGGTTCGATGTGCTGGTGACCGGCGGCAGCCAGGGATCGCGGACCCTCAACCAGGCCGCACGCGAGAGCTGGCCGCTGTTCCGTAAAGCGGCAAGCAAGGTGCGCATGGTGTTGCAGACGGGGCCGGCAGCTTACCCGGAGCTGGCCCGCGAGTTCGAGCATGCGGGAATTCAAGGAAGGGTGACGCCGTTTCTGGACGACATGGCCGCAGCCTTCGCGCAGGCCGATCTGGTGGTCTGCCGCGCGGGCGCGGGAGCGGTGGCCGAGCTGGCGGCGGCGGGCAAGCCGTCCATCCTGGTGCCGTTTCCTTACGCGGCGGACCAGCACCAGTTGCGCAACGCCGAGACGCTGGCGCGCTCGGGGGCGGCGCGGCTGGTGGAGGACCGGGAGATGAACGGTCGGCGGCTGTACGAGGAGATCTCGCACCTGGCGGAGCGGCCCGAGGAGCTGGAGGCGATGAGCCGGGCGGTGCGGCGGTTCGCCCGCCCGGACGCGGCGCGGCGGGCTGCTGCGGCGCTGGTGGAGGCGGGCGAGCGGGGCGGCCTTGACAAGAGCGCCGGCCGATCGAAACAATAGGCTTTCGAAATGTTTCCCTTCCAGTCTGCACAATCCGGGCCGCCAATGTTTCTGGCGCCGCAGCATCTTCACTTCGTGGGAATCGGCGGCATCGGCATGAGCGGCATCGCCGAGATCCTGCTCCAGCTCGGCTTCACCATCAGCGGCTCCGACCTCAAGCTTTCCCCGATCACCGAAAGGCTGGCGCGGCTGGGCGCGTGCATCTGGGAAGGCCACGACGCGGCCCATGTCGCCGGGGCGCGTGCCGTGGTGGTCAGCTCGGCCATCCCGCCCGACAATCCCGAGGTGCTGGAGGCCCGCCGGTTGCAAATCCCCGTCATCACGCGCGGTGAAATGCTGGCCGAGCTGATGCGCCTGAAGTATGGCGTGGCGGTGGCCGGCAGCCACGGCAAGACCACCACCACTTCCATGCTGGCCACCGTGCTGGAGAAGGCTGGCCTGGATCCCACCGTGATCGTGGGCGGGCGTTTGCAAGCCTTCGGCGGCTCCAACGCCCGCATCGGGCGCAGCGTGCTGCTGGTGGTGGAAGCCGACGAAAGCGATCGCTCCTTTCTCAAGCTGGCGCCCATCCTGGCGGTGATCACCAACATTGACCGCGAACACCTGGACCATTACCGCTCGCTGGAGGAGATCCTGGAGGCCTTTACCGAGTTCGCCAACCGCGTGCCGTTTTATGGCGCTGCGGTGCTTTGCCTGGACGACGAGAACGTGCAGCGGATCCTGCCCGCGGTGCGGCGGCGCGTGATCACCTACGGCGCCCGCGCCCAGGCCGATGTGGAAATCCGGGACGCCGAGGCGTCGCATTTTTCCAGCCGCTTCCGCCTGCGCCGGGGCGGGGAGGATCTGGGCGAGTTCCGGCTCCGCATACCGGGAATGCACAAC
>JBMFPL010000438.1:0-3100 GCA_049969115.1 Bryobacteraceae bacterium
GCGTAACCCAAACCGGTGTAAGCGCCGGTGAAGGTGAAGGCGCCGTAGACGGTTTGCGGTACCTCGCCGTTTTGGAAGAAGAACCGCGTGTAATCAACGCCGCCCTTGACCGTGTGGCGACCACGCATCCAGCTCAGCGAATCGCGAAAGACAAAGGAGCCGTCGCTGTGCGCGATGTCCTTCTTTTCCCCGCCCCCGTGCGCCATCGCCAGCCCGGTCAGTCCCGTGATGCCGACGGCGGGGAAACCCATGGTCTCGAAGCCCTGCGGGTTGACGCCCTGCAAGCCGACCGTGGTCACGACCGAATTGCCCCGCGGCGGATCCACGTCCGCTTCGCTCTCGCCCTGCTTGATTCGCAACCGGTTCTGCGCCATGGTCATGTGATTAACCAGATGCGAGCTGAAGGCATACACATCGGAGAACGCCAGGCTGCGGTAGCGCCAGGTGCGCGTGGCGTCCAGCGGGCGCCCGATGCTGCCCGGCACCACGGAGGCGGTTTGGTTCTGCAACCAGCGCAGGTAGAACTGGTGCTGCCAGCTGACCCGCTGGTCCCAGCGTCCCAGCGGCCAGTTGCCGTTGTAGGTGTCCGGCCCGAAGCGGTGCAACCACAGGTAGTTGTTGACCGGCGCCTCACCCGCGTTGGGCAGCGGGTAGTAGCTCAGAATGTAGTTGCGAGAAACGCTGTTGATGCGAGTGATGGGGATGAGGTTGCGCGGGAAGGGAAGCCCGGTGCGAGGGTCGCGCACCGTGACCACCTTGCCGCCGGGCGCCGTCTCCGGATCCAGATACAGCCCCAGATCCCCATCCCGCATCTTCTGTGCGGGCACGGAGGCGGAAAAGGTCTGCTGGTAAAGCAGCTTCTGATACATGCCCCCGCCGTAAAGCCATGTCCAGTCGGGAATCAGGTCCCACGCCAGTTCGCCTCCAGCCTCGCGCATGCGGTAGCTGGCGTCCTGCGTGTCGAAGAACGAGCGCGCGTTGAACGAGGGCGAGGTGTGCTTGTAGAACATCATCCCGTGCATGGTTTCCGAGCCGCGCTTGGAAACCATGGCCAGGCTGACGGGCAGCGCCGATGTCACGTCGGGATTGGCCAGGCGGACCTCGACCGTATCGGTAACCAGGGGGTTCATGCTCTGGCCGCTGGCGTTGTCGGGCGCGCCGTCCAGCGCCCACGATTGCTGCTTCCGCGAGGAGACGCCCGAAATGACCACGCCGCCCTGTACGCCTTGGACCCCCGGAGCCGCGATCAGCAGGGGAAAGAGGCTGGGATGCCGGTCCGCTTGCGGGGCGTCGTTCCAGCGGCCCTTGTACTCGATGACGCTTCCTGCATGCGTGCCGTAGTTGCGGATCGGGGGATTGTCGGGGCGCGCTCGCTGGGTTTGCGAAGGATCCCCGGGCGTCAGCCGCGGGTCGAAGCGCCGGACTTCGCCCGGCTCCAAGCGGATGCCATCCACCTCGAAAGCCTGATAACCGGTCTCTTCGATCAGGAGGTAATACGGACCGGGCCTGAGATAGGGCGCCTCGTAGCGGCCTGCGGAATCCGTGACGCAGCGACGCACCACCACGTTGGTTGTCACGTCGGCGATGTAGACCGTCATGCCCTCCAAGGGCTTGCCATCGGCATCCTGCACCACGCCCCAGAGGGTGGCCATGTCGGACTGCGGCAGGACCGGCAGGGCGAACACAACGAACAGCCACGCGCTAACCGCGACTCGGCAGGACATGGAACCTCGCAAAGCAGGATTGCCCGCGCTGGCTCGAGAGCCAGGCCGCCCGGCCGGGATGATCATTCAGGACAAACTCCCCGCCCCGGGCATCAATCCACCAATATAAACGTTGCCACGGGTGGGACGCCGGGTTGACCGGCGCCCCGGCGGCTTGGCATCCTGAGCTTAGCGGATCCGATGAAGGCACCGGGCAGAGGGACCGCAATTGTTTGCGCCGCGCTCTGGCTGGCGGGGGCGCCGCTGCATTGCCAGCAGCCCGCCTCGAAGAAGCCGGCCAGCGAGCAAGCCGCCGGCACGCCAGAGGCGGCCTCCCCCGTTCCCGGCATGCTCGACCGTTTCGCCTTCGGTTTCCGTCTTCGCACCCTGCCCTTCGAGCGCCTCAGCGTGATGCGCGAGGCGAGCGAGATGCGGACCACGTTTCTGGGTTCCACGGCCTATGACTTCAACGCCAGCACCGTATCCAAGTCCCCTGTGGTCGGCGGGGGAATTGCCCTTGAGTTCCGCCTGGCGCCACGCTGGCTGTTAACTGCCGACTTGCTGTTCCACCGGCTGCGGTACGAATCGTCGGCTGCGACCTACTGGGGCAAGGACGACCCTTCGACGGGAAACGACGAGCGCACACAGTCCAGCGTCAGCGAGCAGACCAAAGGGCGCTTGTGGGAGCTGCCCCTCATCCTCCATCGCCGCGGCTTGCGCTCCTCGGGGCCGCTTTCCCACGTCTGGTTCGGCGGCGGCGTGGCCGCCCGCTCGGTATCGGCCATCCGCACCCGGGCTGAGATCAAGACCCCGGACGGCAACTCCTCGGTCGAGTATCGTTCGGTGACGCCTTCGCGGCGCAACCTGGCCGGCGTCGTGGTGGCGGTTGGCCTGCGGTTCATTGACGATTTCAACATCAAGTTCGGGCCCGAGATCCGCTTCACGCGCTGGAGCGGAGCCACTTTTTCCTCGGGAACCACGCGGTCGCCGAAAAGCCAGATCGAGTTCGGCATCAGCTTCGTGCGCTGAAGGGCCCGGCGCCGGCCGGCGGGCCGGCGGCAAGGAGGGGCGGGCTTATCCGTGCATAATCGCTCTTAATGGAAATTCCCCCTTGCATTTCTCGCGCTTCTAGGTTATGCTAGGAATTTCCATGAGGTCGCCTGCCAGATTCTCTCCCAGCTCAGGCGCCCTCAGTCTGTCTCCGCTCGCCCTCGCTGCCATCATCATTAGCGTCGGGGTCATCGTAGCTGGCCCCGCCTGAAACGGCTTGCGGAGCTGATCACAGGCCGTCGGGCGGGGCGGAAAGCCCAGCGCGATGGCCTTTTTTGTTTGGCAGTACCAATGGAAGGAGCGATGGATAGGCCATGCCGAACCTGATGAGTGGGTCGCGCATGCTG
>JBMFPL010000439.1:0-3098 GCA_049969115.1 Bryobacteraceae bacterium
TCCGACGGGCTTAGCCGCGGTAAGATTATCCGGCCGGGTGTCCCGCTCAGGAGCGGACCACAGAGCTCGCTGGGAAATGTCCTGGCGGAGGGTCGCGGGTGTACCGCACGGGCGCGGAGCAGGCGATCCTGCCGGGTGGGGACCCGGGAGGCTGAGCGCCCGGCACACACGGCCGTCCGGGCTGATCACGAATTTATCGCGGCCCGCGAGGCTCGCCGCGCGTTTGACAGGCGCTCGGCTGCTCCGCTACGCTGGATTTATCGAGGACCAAGGAGCGGACGAGTCTGTCCATGAAGACCCCAATCCCGTCCCAAAAGGAGGTTGTGCGCCGCTGGCACCTGCTGGATGCCCAGGGGATGGTACTCGGGCGACTGGCCACACAGGCGGCTACCCTCCTGATGGGCAAGCACAAGCCGAATTACACGCCTTTCCTTGATATGGGCGATCACGTCGTGGTGATCAACGCCGCCAAGGTGCGCGTCACCGGCAAGAAAGAAGATCAAAAGGTCTACCGGCATCATACTGGCTATCCCGGCGGGCTGAAAGAGATTGCCTTCCGCAAGCTGCGCGCGACGCATCCCGAGCGGATCGTTTTCGACGCCATCGCGGGCATGCTGCCCAAGACCAAGCTGGGCAAGCGGATGCTGCGCAAGCTGCGCGTCTATGCCGGTGACAAGCATCCTCATCAGGCGCAGAAGCCCGAGCCTTTGGTGATTCAGGCGTGAGCGTGAAGCGAGGAATCTGAACCGTGGCGACCCTGGTGCAATACATGGGTACGGGCCGGCGCAAGAGGGCGGTGGCCCGGGTCTTTCTGCGGCCGGGAAAGGGCAGGATCACCGTGAACGGCCGCCCGTACGAGGAATATTTCCCTAGCGAGCACACGCGCCTGTGGGTGCGCCAGCCGTTGCTGGCCACCGAAACCGCGGACAAGTTCGACGTGCTGATCCTGGCCGATGGCGGAGGCTTGTCCGGGCAGGCGGGAGCGGCCCGCCTGGGCATTGCGCGTGCGCTGGTCGAGTTCAACAGCGAGCTGCGCCCGAAGCTGAAGGAGCTGGGATACCTGACGCGTGACCCGCGAGAGCACGAACGCAAGAAGTACGGGCAGAAGGGTGCGCGGAAGCGCTTCCAGTTCTCCAAGCGCTGAACGGGCGCCGCTGGCAGGCGGCTCATCGGAGCCGTAGGCACAACCGCATGGCTGGCAGCGGAGCCGGCTGGGCGCGCCCGCAAATTCCGTTTGGGCCGCGGGCGCGTCGCCAGTAACTTGACAGCGAGCAAAGGAGGCAGTTTGCCGTCGATCTCAATGAAGGAATTGCTCGAAGCGGGCGTTCACTTCGGGCACCAGACCAAACGCTGGAACCCGAAGATGAAAGAGTACATCTTCGGCGAACGCAACGGCATTTACATCATCGATCTGCAAAAGACCCTGCGCCTGTTTAAGGAGGCCATGCAGTTCGTGGGCGAGCAGGCCTCGCAGGGCAAGATCGTGCTGTTCGTGGGAACCAAGCGGCAGGCGCAGGAAGCCATCGCGGAGGAGGCCACCCGCTGCGGGATGTATTACGTGAATCACCGCTGGCTGGGCGGGCTGCTTACCAACTGGGTCACCATCCAGAAGTCCATCAAGCGGCTTAAGGAACTGGAAGCGATGGCGGCCGAGAACGCCTACCAGGGCCGCTCCAAGAAGGAAATCATCCGCCTGGAGCGGGAGCGGCGGCACCTGGAGCAGAACCTGGCGGGCATCAAGGACATGCCGGGCCGGCCCGACGTCCTCTTCGTGATCGACTCCAACAAGGAGGAGATCGCGGTGCGCGAGGCCAACAAGCTGGGCATCCCCGTGGTGGCCGTGGTGGACACAAACTGCGACCCCGACTTGGTGGACTACCCCATCCCCGGCAATGACGATGCCCTGCGCGCCATCCGGTTGTTCGCCAGCAAGATCGCGGACGCCATCATCGAGGGCCGCGCGCTGGCCACCGAGCAGACCTTCACCGCCGAGCGTGTGGTGGCCGACGAGACGCCGCTAGAGGAAATTCCCGAGTACACCCAGTACGTGGATCCGCGCTTCTCCGAGCAGTTGATGTCGGAGACGATCCCTGAAGAGGAACTGCCGCTGATCGCGCCGCGGAGAGCGCAGGCTGAATCCGGCGAAGACAGCGAGATCGCGGATCACGAGCCTTGAGCACGGATTTTTCCACTCGCTTCGGGTAAGGTTACGACCATGGCGGAAATCACCGCACAACTAGTGAAACAACTGCGCGAGTTGACCGGCGCAGGCATGATGGAGTGCAAGAACGCCTTGGTGGAAGCCAATGGCGATCTGGCCCAGGCCCAGGTAGTGCTGCGCAAGCGCGGGCTGGCCACCGCAGCCAAGAAGGCTTCCCGGGCGACCCGGCAGGGCCTCATCGGCAGTTACATTCACCCCGGCGCCCAGCTCGGCGTCCTCGTGGAGGTCAACTGCGAGTCGGATTTCGTCGCCCGTACGGACGAGTTCCGGCAACTGGTCCACGACATCGCCATGCAGATCGCGGCGGCTGACCCACAGTACATCCGCCGTGAGGACGTCCCCGCCGACGTGCTGGAGAAAGAGCGGGAGATCCAGCGCGCGCGGGCGCTGGCCGAGGGCAAGCCGGAAAAGGTGGTGGACAAAATCGTCGAGGGCCGCCTGGCCAAGTTCTATGAGGAAGTCTGCCTGTACGACCAGCCCTTCATCAAGGACAACAGCCTCACGGTGGGCCAGTTGATTGCCGGCAAGATCGCACAGATGGGCGAGAACATCACCGTCTCGCGCTTCGTGCGCTTCAAAGTGGGCGACCGGGCGGGCGCCGATACCACCACTGCCGGAAGCTGAAGCTGGAGACCCCGAGGAACCTGCCGTGCCAGGTTACCAGCGCGTTCTGCTCAAGCTCTCGGGCGAGGTGCTGGCCGGCGGCGCCGGCTTCGGGTTGAACCAGAGCCGCCTCCGTGAACTTGCTGCCGAGGTGGCCGAGGTGGCGCGCTGCGCGGTGCAGACCGGCATTGTGCTCGGCGGAGGCAACTTCATCCGCGGCCTTTCCGAAGCCGCTCGCCAGATGGACCGGGTCACCGCCGACCACATGGGGATG
>JBMFPL010000440.1:0-3085 GCA_049969115.1 Bryobacteraceae bacterium
GGCCGAGGATTGCGCGGCCTCCAGGTACTCCCGCTGTTCAGGAGTGAGCGGCGTCTGGAGAGCGAGGGTCTGCATGCCCAGGATGGCGTTCATGGGCGTGCGGATTTCGTGGCTGATGTTGGCCAGGAACTCGCTTTTCAGGCGGCTGGCTTCTTCGGCTCGTGCCTGTGCTTCGCCTGCCCGCGCACGTTCCTGTTCGAGCTCGCGGGTCCGTTCGCGCACGGCGTCCTCGAGCCTCTGGCGGGCGCGCAGAAGCCAGCGCAGGCGCAGCCGCGCAAACCCCCACACCGCGAGGCCAGCGACCAGGGCCACGGCCGCGCGGAACCACCCGCGCATCCACCAAGCGGGCAGGATCTGGAAGGTGAAGCGCGCCGGTCGCTCGCTCCAGCGGTGGAAGCTGTTGCGCGCGGTTACCTCGAAGGTGTACTGACCGGGCGGGAGGCGATCGAAGCGCACGGCTGGCTCGCGCGTCCAGGTCCATTCCGGCTCCAGCCCCACCAGGCGATAGCGGAATCGCACGCGCTCCTCGTTGGCGAAGCTGAGAGCGGCGAAGCGGAACTCGAACGAGTTGTTGCTGTACGCCAGGCTCGCCGGCGAATCCGCTTTCAGGGGCCTGCGTTTCGCGTACACGCCGGTGATGACCACCGGTGGGGGCAAGTCCTCGACAGGGTTGTGCGGGGAGAGGAAGTGGGCGAGGCCGCGGCTGGTGCCGATCCACACCGTGCCGTCGGGATCCGCGTAGAAGGCGTTGCCGTTGCAGTCGGGCCAGACCAGGCCTTCGCCCGCCCCGTAATGCTGCCATTCTGCGCCATCGTAGACATCCACGCCGTTGTCGGTTCCCACCCAGACCCAGCCGCGCCTGTCCACGCCGACGAACAGCGGCTGATCCGAGCGCAAGCCGTTTCGGCGGTCGAAGTGCGTCAGCTCGAGCCGGTCGTTCAGGAAGCGGATTCGCGAAACGCCCATCGCCTCGCGGTAGCCGATCCACAAGCTCCCGTCGCCTGATCCGGCCACATAGCCGATGTAGTTTGTCTTGAGGCCGTCGGCGGTGGTCCAGCGCCACCAGCGGCCTTCCTGAAAGCGGGCGAGGCCGCGCGATCCCGCAACCCACACGCCTCCCCCATGGGCCGGCCTCACCCCGAAAAAGATTTCGTTATCGTCGGTGCCAGGCGGCCATTGTCGCTCGAATCGCAAGTCCGGTCCGGGAGACGTGGAGCGGAACAGGCCGCGGCGGGTGCCGGCCCAAAGGCGCTCCGTTTCGTCTAGGGTGAGCGTCAGGACACGGTCATTGCCCAGACCTTCGCGGGCGCCGTACTTGCGAACCCGGCCGGTTCGCGGTTCCAGGCGGCTGACGCCTCCGGGGTCGCTGGCGGCCCAGACCGTGCCGTCACGCCCGAGCTCCAGGTCGCGGACTTTGTTGCTGGCCAACCCGTCGCGGGCTGTCCAGCAGCGCCAGAGGTTGCGCCCCGCCGGCCGCCAGTTCAGACCATAATCGGTCGCGACCCACAACCCGCCTTCGCAATCGCGCCGGATCGCCCAAATGCTGTTGTTGCTGAGCCCCTCCTGATCGGTGTAGGCTTCCCACTGTCGGTAGCCGATCCAGCGCGCCAGGCCGCCGCCGTAAAGTCCGATCCACAGCGAGCCTTCGTGATCTTGCAGGACAGCCGAGACCGAGTCGCTCGGCAGCCCTTGCCGGGCACCGATCACCCGCCAGCCATCCGCCTCCCGGATGGCCACGCCGAGGTCGGTGGCGACGTAGAGCGTCCCGTCGCGGTCTTGAAAAAGCCCGCCGTAAGTCGTGTTTTCGGGCAGGCCTCGATCGCGAGCCAGGAAACGCGCCGCCTCGGTGGGGCGCACGAGCAAGCGCCGGCTGCTGCGGATCCACAGGTTGCCGTGGCGGTCGGCAAGGATCGCGTCCCAGCGGTCATCGGGCACACCGGCGGGTTCGTCCAGGCGCTGCCAGGACCCGCGGCGGCAGCAGTACAGCCGGCGGCCCCAACCAACGTAGAGCGCACCGTCGGGCGCAACGTAGACCGAGTAGATAGGCCCCGGGGTCTCGCCCGGCGGCGACCGCACCTGGCTGCGGTAGGCGCCATGAGCGTCCGGTTCGAGCACTGCCAGGCCGGAGCTCGTACCCACGTAGACCCTGCCCTCGGTGTCGGACGCAATGACGGAACGCCCCACGATCTCATAAGGCTGGGAAGGGCCTTCTCGCCGAAAGCCCGATCCCGTCCAAAGCACCAAGCCGGTTCGTGTGCCCACCCAGAGGTTGCCCCTGGCATCCACGTGCAGCGCTTCGATGCGGCTGCTGGGCAGACCCTCGCTAAGTCCGAAGGCCTGGAAGTGCTGACCGTCGTACCGGAACAGGCCGTTTTGCGTGCCGATCCAAAGGAACCCGGTGCGGTCCTGCGTCATGCACTGCACGGCGAGATTGTTCAAGCCCCGCTCGTGGCCGTAGGATTTGAACAGGTAACGCTGGGCGCGGCCTGCGGCAGCGCCTAGCAGCAACACCACGATCGCGGCCAAAGCGCGACGCAGTAGGGGCTCGCCTGCCAGCATGGCTCCTGAAATCCGTATCGGTCAATCCACGGCGGTCCGATAGGTTTGCGGCCGTGCTACGGTGGTCAACAGCATGGGCAAGATCAGGGTGGCGGTAGTGGGCGCGGGCCAGTTCGGCCGCAACCATCTCAGGGTGCTCAGCCAGTGCGAGGCCGCGGAGCTGGTGGCGGTAGTGGATCGTGACCGGGCCCGCGCGGAGGAGGCCGCCCGGCTTTTCGGCTGCCCGGCCTTCGCCAGCGTGGAGCGCCTCGCGGGCCTGGCTGAGGCGGCTGTGGTGGCCACCCCGACGACGTCGCACGCCGAGGTCGGCTGCGTGCTGCTCGAAGCCGGGCTCGACGTGCTGGTGGAGAAACCGATCGCCGCGGACCTGGACTCGGCGCGAAAGCTGGTGGAGACGGCCGAGCGCGGCGGTCGCGTCCTTCAGGTCGGACACCTGGAGCGCTTCAACCCTGCCGTGATGGCGCTGGAGCGAATCAAAACCGTCCCGCTGTTTTTCGAAATCCACCGGCTGAGCCCCTTCACGCCC
>JBMFPL010000441.1:0-3082 GCA_049969115.1 Bryobacteraceae bacterium
GAGGAATTCCTCCAGCCGCCGGGCATTTACCTGCCAGTGCGGCGGCAACTGGAACAGCACAGGCCCCAGTTTCTCTCCCAGCGTCTTCACGCGTCCCAGAAATCGCGCCGTGCTCGTCGCGGGATCCTTCAGTTTCTTGCGATGCGTGATGTAACTGCTCGCTTTTACCGCGAAAAGAAAATTCGGGGGAACCGCTTTTTTCCAATTGCTCAGGGTAGCCTCGGATGGGAGCTGGTAAAACGAGTTATTGATTTCTACCGTATCGAAATAGCGGGTGTAGTGAGACAGAAATTGGCCTGTGGGCAGATCCTCCGGGTAGAAAACGCCTCGCCAGTGAGCGTAGTGCCAGCCGGAAGTGCCGACGCGAGCCTCGCCGTGCGCCGTGGTCGTCACGCGGTCAGAACGGCCCGGAGAGGGCCGCCTCATCCAGAACCTCGCGCACTTTGCGTGCCAGCTCGTCCAGCGCGAAGGGCTTGGGCAGGAAGTTCAAGCCTTCCTCGAGCACGCCGGCGCGCGCGATTTCCCCGTCGCTGTAACCGGAAAGGTACAGCACCTTGATGCCGAGCCGCAGAGCCGCCAGCCTTTCAGCAACCTGTCGCCCGCTCATCTCGGGAAGGATCACGTCGGTGACCAGCATGTAGATCGGCCCGGCGTGGTTGCGGCCAATCTCGATGGCGCTCTGCGGATCGGTGGCCTCCAGCACCACATAGCCCAGGCTCTCCAGGGCCCGGCGAGTCATCCGCCTCACGCCCGGTTCGTCCTCCAGCAGCAGGAGCGTCTCGTTACCGCGCGGCTTGCCTTCAGCCGCTGCTTCCGCCCGGGGCGCGAGCTGCTCCTGGCGCTCCTCGACCCGCGGCAGATACACGCGGAAAGTCGAGCCCTTGCCTGGCTCGCTCTCTACCTCGATCCCGCCGCCATGCTGGCGCACGATGCCGTAGGCCACCGCCAGGCCCAAGCCCGCCCCCTGGCCCGCCGGCTTGGTGGTAAAAAATGGCTCGAAAATCCTGCTGCGTGTGGCCTCGTCCATCCCCCACCCTGTATCGGTCACGCTCAGCGCCACGTAGCGGCCGGCCGGCAACCGCTCGCCCGCACCCACTACCCGTGACGTCAGATCCAGGTTGGCCGTGGCGATAGTGAGCGTACTCCCTTCCGGCATTGCGTCCCTGGCGTTCAGGGCCAGATTGACCAGGACCTGCTCGAGCTGCGAAGGATCTGCTTTCACGCTGCCCGCGTCCTCGGCCAGCGCGAGCTTCAATTCGATATGCTCGCCGATCACGCGCCGCAACAGACGGCAGGTATCCTGCACCAGATCGTTCAACCGCAGCACCCTCGGTTGCAGGATCTGGCGGCGGCCCAGCGCGAGCAATTGCCGGGCGAGGTTCGCGGCGCGTTGCGACGCGTGGAGGATTTCCCGAGCCGCCTGGCGCCCGGGATCCGCCGGGCTCATCTGCTCGAGCAGCAGTTCGCTGTAACCGCTGATCACGGAAAGCACGTTGTTGAAGTCGTGAGCCACTCCCCCAGCCAGCCGCCCCCCACCGCTTCCAGCTTCTGCGCCTCGCGCAATTGTTCCTCCAGACGCTTGCGCTCGCTGATGTCGTGCACGGCCACTACGCGCAAATTGCGCCCCTGCCAGGGCAGGTTGCGGGCGCGCACTTCCATGGGAAACGTTTCGCCATTGCGCCGCAGGCCGGTCAGTTCGTAGCTGGCTTCGTGCATGGCCTCAACCAGCGGTTCCGCCACGCGGCGGGATTCGGCCGTCGTGAAATCCCACACATAGCGTCCCTTCATTTCCCCCGGGGCGTAACCGAACATACGGGCCAGCGCGGAGTTGAGGTCAACGATGCGTCCTTGCTCGTGGATGAGCAGGCCTTCGAAGGCGGCCTCGGAGAAAAGACGGAAGCGCTCTTCGCCATGCTGAAGAGCCTCGTTCACACGCTGGTGTTCTCCGATTCTGCCAGCCAGCTCGCGCGCCATCCTGCGCCACCGCGCCCGTCCCGCAGCCAGCATCGCGCAGGCCGCAACCAGTGCCGCAATCGCACCCGCGCCCCCTACGCTCATCGGACCTTTTCTCAGATTTTCCCTCAAGAGGCCGCAAAAAGAGAAGGTGGGACTCTGCTGGGAAGACGTCCTGTGCTAGCAGGATGCGCAGAAGGCGGTGGGAAGGGCCGGGTCAGTTCTCGCTTTCCAGGCGCACTACGCGGGTTCGCCGAGAAGCCTCAGCCCCATCTTCCGGCGCGGCGGGCGTGGCCGCTGGCAATGCCCTGGCGAGGGGGACAGGCTTCCCGGCGGCCGGCCCAGCGCTCGCGCGAACAGGACTGGAGTGACGCTCCGGCCCCGCCAACAGCGCCAGCAGCCGCTCCTCGAACCGCCCGCTGCTCGGCAGGCTGGTCCAGCCGCGCTTCATGCCGAATGCGCCCGGAGGCGCAGCATAAGAAATGCGCAGGCGCAGCTCGCAGCCGCGGTTTTTCGGGGCGGCTTCCAGCACTGCAGCTTCGATACGCGCATTGCGAACATCGCGCGGGCCAGACCCTTCCGGCAGGATGAACTCTTCCAGGTCGCCTGTGGCCCTCAGGCGGCCCAGACGCCGCTCGTCAGCCCACATGAACGACGCGATCAGCCCGCTGGGATCCCTTCCCACCAGCCGGAAGCCTTGGCTGCTCATCATTCGCACGGCCTCGGGCCAGAGCGATTCGCAGGAACGCGCGATCCAGCGCTGGTCGGCCTTGTCTGGCTTCGGCGTGTTCAAGCGGGCGCCCGAGACTTCCAGGCAGCCTTGGCATAGCAGCACGGCGACTATCAGGGCGGCTATCACCATTGGTCGGCGCCGCATAGGCGTTCTCCGGAAATTCCGGCTCCCGCTTCTTAATTAAGCCCTAAGTCGCAGAAAAAACAATGGTAAGTCGGTACCCTCGGCACTACGGGACGGTACTAGTACTACTGGGTCATAAATGAAACATTTTGTGATACAATTGTTTTGTCCGGTCCGCCCATTCCGAGCCAAGCCCGCAGGAGAAGCGCCTGGCGGCTTATTTGGAGGGCTTGGCCAAAGCCGCCGGGCATGCCGACCGGCATGAGCCGCTGA
>JBMFPL010000442.1:0-3079 GCA_049969115.1 Bryobacteraceae bacterium
CAGCCAATCCCGGCGAGCAACCGCGCGCGCTCGAAAAAGTCGCTTCCGGCGGGGAGCTGTCGCGTATCGCGCTGGCGTTGCGCACCGCGCTGGGCTCGTCGGGCCCGGCGGTGCCCGGCGGCGGCCCCGGCCGCACGCTGGTCTTCGATGAAATAGACGCGGGCATCGGAGGCCGCGTGGCGGAAACGGTCGGACGCCGGCTCAAACAACTGGCTTCCCGGTTTCAGGTGCTGTGCGTGACCCACCTGCCGCAGATCGCCAGCTTCGCCGACCATCACCTCTTCGTGGAAAAGAAGGAAACGGGGGGACGCGCCACAGTCGTTGTGCGCGAGCTTGCCGGCGAGGAGCGGACGCACGAAATCGGGCGGATGCTGAGCGGCGAGCGGGTGACGACGGAGGCTTTGCAACACGCCCGGCAGTTGCTCAAGATGGCGGGCGAGTGAAGGCGAATCAGCGGATCTTCAGCCCGAATTCGCGCACCAGTTCCTGCCCCGGGGTCAAATCGTAAAGGCGCACCCAGTAAGTCCCAGCCGACAGCGGCCGCAGCCGCAGCTCGGCGCGCCCGCCGTCCCGGTTGGCGCGATCTTCCGCCACGATGCGCCCGGCAGCATCCACCACCTGCACCCGGCAACAACTCGCCGCCGGCAACCCGGCCACATCCCAGGTCAGCCGCAAGGGGCGGCCCGCAGGGGCCTGCGCGAAGACTTCGCGGTCCACGCCGCGCGCGGCGTACAGCATGACCGTCAGCGCGGGCTGGGCATCGGCGCCCGGCGCGAGAACGTACCGCGGGACAAGCAGCGCGAGCATCACCACTGCCGCAGCGGCGAGTCCCCAAGCCAGCGCGGGGGTCCCAGCCCATCGCTCCAGCCGCGCCCAAAGCAGGCGCAACCGCGAAGGCGGCTGCTGGCGGAGCCTGCGAGCTGCTTCCCGCATGGCATAGATGAACGCGTCGGTTTCCGCAAGCTTGTCCTGGCATTGCGGGCACACCAGCAGGTGTTCCTCCAGCTCCGCGCTGTCGTCTTCATCGAGCAGGCCCAGCGCGTACTCTTCCCAGCGCTCCTCCGACGGGTGCGATTCGAACTGGCAGGCCATGGTTCCCAACCCCGGTGCTCCATGACAGGCAGCGTCCGGGATGATGCCTCCTTCAGAGTTTCTAGTGGGCCGCCTCCGAAGAATTTCTCAGTCCCGGAAGCGGCAGTTTCTTCTGCAACCGCCGCTTGCCAAGCTCCCCGAAGCGGGCCTTGGCCCGCGACTTCAACAGGCGGAACTGGGTCTCGGTCAGCTTCATTTCGCGGCAGATCTGCTGCTGGGTCTGCCCTAGCAGGTAAAAACGTATGAGGATCTCCCGATCGCGGCGAGAAACACTTTCCAGAACTTTCTGCATGATCTCAACTTTCTGGCGGGCGAAGGCTTCCAGTTCCGGGTTGCTCCGCGCGTCGGAGACGGGCAGGCCGGGATGCAGCTCGGTCTGGCCCCTCCGGATTTGTACGGCGCGCTCGATGTACGCCGCGACCTGGCGCCGCACTACCGTGCGCACGAAGCCCATCAGCCGTTCCGGATCGCGCAATTCGCCTTTCCGAATGGCCTGGACCACGATAAGGAACGTGTCGTGAACGCGATCGTCCAGCTCTTCGGGCCCCACCTGCCGGCAAAGATAGAAGCGCACGCCGCGGGAGAAGATGGCGTAAAGCTGTTCCATGCCCGCCGGGTCGCCGCCGCGGATCCGTTCGACCAGCTCGGACCATTTCGCTTGCGGGGCGGCAGGCACAGCTCCCGGGGACGCGGGCGTAGCCTCGCCGCGGATCCGTGGTGGCTGGGTTTTGCCTTCCCCGTCGAGCATGCCGTCCACCAGCCCGCCTTCGGGACAATCTTACAAGATACCGACAACCAAATACGCAGCCCAGTAGGCCGGGTGCGCACACCAGTCGCCTCTGGCCAGCATGTCGAGCTGCGCTTGGCGCAAGGCCAAGGCCGGCGCTGCCGCTCTGGCGGCACGGAACGATTGCAGATGAATATAGAAACGCTGGAACAACTCTCCGTTTTCGTCTTGCGTGGGCCACAAGCTGGCTACCACGGACCGCGCCCCAGCCGCCAGCCAGGCCCTGGTCAGTCCCAACAGGCCTGCGCCCGGCAGCACCTGCGCGCGTGCCGAGCGGCAACCGCTTAGCACGACCAGCGGAGGCGCCGGCCGCATGCTGCGGATAGCCTCCGGACCCAAGCACTCCGGCCTGCCGTCAGCCGCGAGGCTGAGCGCAACGCACCCCTGCGCCGGATCGCCAGGGATCGCCGCTACGTGAGCGGCCAGGTGCAGCACATCCGGCCCCTCGCGCAATGCACGAGAGAGATTGAGGAAGGTCGCCTCGGCGCCCTCGAGCGTGCGAGCGCCACTCCCGCGCCAGGCGGCGATGCATGCCTGCGCCTCCTTGCTGCTCCCTGGCAACCGTGGAAGCTCATACTCCTCGACAGGTCTGGCGCTGAGCGTGGGCCACAAAGCCAGGCGGAGACCGGTTGGATGCCGCCGGGCGGTCTCTTGCCAGCGCGGATCCGCGCGGTTGTATACCGGGTCCGCGATGGCCACGAACAGGCCGTCCCACCCTGCCGTGCCAGCCGCACCCAGCGCCCAGGCGCCCGGGACGACTTGGAAGGCGTGCCTCTCCACCAGGTAGGCCGGCCGAGGCCCGGGAACCGGCAGCGCGGACAGCGCCAGCTCGAACAAATCCGCATCCAGGGCCAGCAACCATCTGCGTTTGCCGATCGCCTCGCGCAGCAGCTCGCCGAATAGCATCTGATACAAGGCGACGCCTGCACCGCTTGGGTGGCTGGTCGCGCTTCGCAGCGCTGCCGTGAAAGCATCCAAAGCCGCGCGGATCTGCGCGCGTGGCGGGATGCGGTCCATGCGGAAGGCGCCCCGGGTGACGCACCAGCGGTAGGCGGTGTCCCGGCCGAGATAGAACGCCAGGTAAGCCTCGTCGGCGGCGAGCGCGCCCTGGAGTTGCACCAGGAGCCGGCCGCCCTTTTCCCAGCGGAAACTTGTCCGGCTGGCGCGTTGGAGCCCGGCCCGCACCTCCAGCTCGATCAG
>JBMFPL010000443.1:0-3074 GCA_049969115.1 Bryobacteraceae bacterium
CCAGCTCCACTAGCACGTCGCCCTTGCGCACGCGCTGGCCGAAGTCGGCATGGATCGCGGCCACCCGCCCTGCAACCTCCGCACTGACTTGCACGGTTTCATCGGGCAGCAGCGACCCGGTCACCGCCAGCGTGCGAGGTACACGTCGCGTCTCGGCTGCCGCCACGCGGACCTCGATCGGTTGCGCGCCGTGGGAGGCCGCCTGCGCCTTCGGATTGTCCGCCCTTCGCCCGCAGCCCGCAACTAGCCATAAAACCGCAGCCAACGCCCACGCCGACTTCATCGCTCGACCTCCTGGCGCGACACCCCGGCCTGCCTGGCCCCGGCGGTGCGCATGCCGTCGAGAAAAATCTCCACCATGGCTTCGACGATCTCCTTCAACGGTTTGGCTCGCCCCTGGACGAGCGGGTCGTTATAGAGCACCCCGACTTGCCCCAGGTAAAAAAACATCCCCAGGAAAGCCCTTGCCGCCAGTTCAGGATCCACCGGCCGGAACGCGCCCTCTTCGATCCTCCTGCGGATGTAGCCGGCCAGCAACTGCCGTCCCTCGCGCTGGTGCTCGTAGAACAGCGCGCCTAGCTCGGGCTCTTCCAGGACCGCGAACAACAACAGCCGCGTGTAGGCAGGGTCCTTGCGATAAAGATCGAGAATGAATTCGCCCAGCCTGGTGAACAGCCCCCAGTCGTCGCGCGCCCTGGCGTAGGGCTCCATCATGGCGACGCCTTGCTGGAAGCCCTCGCGGGATTTGGCCTGCACGATGGCCGCGTACAGATCCCGTTTGGAGCGGAAGTGCTCGTAGAGGACCGGCTCGGTAGCCCCTACGGCCTCGGCTAGCGCTCGGGTGGTGGTGCCGCGGAACCCCCGCTTGGAAAACAAGCGCAGAGCCGCTTCCAGGATGGCGGCCCGGCGTTCCTCGGCGCTCAATCGTGAACTGGAGGGCATGACAGGCTCCTAGCAACTGCTAGGTTAGCGTGCACTAGGACCGCGCGCAAGGCCCTGCCTTTCGACGTGCTATGTTTTTTCTGACGAGGTCATGCCGATGCTTTGCCGCTTCGCCTGCCTGCTCGCTGCCCTGTTCGCGTGGGCGCAAACGCCCCCGGCCAACTGGTCCGAACTCCGGCAGCAGTTCGCCAACCCGGCCGCGGCCTGGCGCACCGCGCCGTTTTTCGTCTGGAACGGCGAGGTCAACGAGGCTGACATTGACCGGTTCCTCGAGGACTACAAAGCCCAGGGCATCGGAGGCATCTTCATCCACCCGCGCCCGGGTCTGATCACGCAGTACCTGTCCGAGCGCTGGTTTGCCCTGGTGCGTTACACGGTAGAGCGCGCTCGCCAACTCGGCATGGTCGTCTGGCTCTACGACGAGAACTCCTACCCCTCGGGCTTCGCCGGCGGCCACGTGCCCGCTGAGATGCCGGAAGCCTGGCAGGACGGCCAGGGCCTCACCATGAAGAAGCTTTCCGCGGTGGACCCAGCCGCTCGCGGCTGCACGGTGCTGTTGGAAAAGCGAGGCGACAGTTTCACCGAAACTAGCGCGCCCGCGCAGGCTACGCCGGGCGAATTTTACTGCTTCGAGCGCACCTGGTATCCCAAGAGCGCCTGGTACGGCGGCTTCTCCTACGTGGACCTGATCAAGCCCGGTGTAACTGAGAAATTCATCGAACTCACCATGCGCGGCTATGAGCGCACCATCGGCTCAGAATTGGGCAAGACGGTCGCCGGCATTTTCACCGACGAGCCCCACATCAACCCCCCCGGGCGCAACGCCATCCGCTGGACTCCCGATTTGTTCGAGCAGTTCCGCAAGCGCTGGGGCTACGAGCTGAAACCTCACCTGGTCTCGCTGTTCGAAGAAACCGGCGACTGGCGCAAGATCCGCCACGACTATTACGCTTTGCTGCTCGATCTGTTCATCGAGCGTTGGTCCCTGCCGTGGCATCGTTACACGGAGTCCCACAAGCTGCGCTGGACCGGCCACTACTGGGAGCACGAGTGGCCCAGCCCGCGCCAGGGACCCGACAACATGGCCATGTACGCCTGGCATCAGGTGCCCGGCATTGACATGCTGTTCAACCAGTTCCGCGAAGACGTCAACGCCCAGTTCGGCAACGTGCGCTCAGTCAAGGAACTGGCCAGCGTCGCCAACCAGCTCGGCCGCACACGCACCCTGAGCGAAACCTACGGCGGCGCGGGCTGGGAGCTGCGCTTCGAGGATATGAAACGGCTGGGCGACTGGGAGTATGTGCTGGGCGTCAATCTCATGAACCAGCACTTGAGCTGGCAGACCATGGCCGGCGCCCGCAAGTACGATTACCCGCCTTCGTTCAGTTATCACGCCCCGTGGTGGAAGCATTATCGCATCCTGGGCGATTACTTCGGCCGGCTCTCGCTGGCCCTGGGCTCGGGCGAACAGCTCAACCCCGTGCTTATCATCGAACCCACCACTTCCGCCTGGATGTACGCCGGAGCGCAGCCCAACCCGCGCATGATGGAAATCGGGCGCGCCTTCCAGGCCTTCGTGACGCGGCTGGAGAAAATGCAGGCCGAATACGACCTGGGCTCGGAGCGAATCATGCGGGATCACGGGAGAGCGGAGAGATCCGGCCTCGTGCTAGGCAAGAGAACTTACCAGCTCGTGGTCCTGCCGCCCGGTACGGAGAATCTGGAATCCTCGACGGTGAAGCTGCTCGAGGCTTATCTCGCTAACGGCGGGCGCGTGCTGAGCTTTGTCGAGCCGCCGCCGCGCGTGGACGGCGCCGCCACGGACCGCATCGCTCGCCTGGCCGTACGGCACCGCCGCGGCTGGATCCGCGCCCAGTCCCTGGAAGAAGCCGAGGTCCGGAAGCTGCTAGTTCCCGCCGATATCGTCCGCGCCGAGGGAGAGCTGTTTCACCACCGGCGGCAGCTTCGTGACGGCCAGTTGCTGTTCTTCGCCAACGCCAGCCTGGAAAAACCGGCCCGGGCGGAGTTGCGCCTGAATGCGCACGGCCTCGAGCGACTGGATCCGGTCAATGGCCGCGTCGAGCCGCATCCGGCCCGGCGCGAGGCCGGCCGTCTCGTGGTCAACGTCGAAC
>JBMFPL010000444.1:0-3072 GCA_049969115.1 Bryobacteraceae bacterium
AGGCCATCATGGCCGCCGGCATCCGCCGCGTAGTGGCGGCCATCGAGGACCCCAACCCCATGGTGCGCGGCCAGGGCTTCCGCAGCCTGGCCGAAGCCGGCCTCCAAGTCGAGATTGCTAGCGATTTCGCGCCCGAAGCCGAACGCCTCAACGAGGCTTTCTTCCACTTCATGCGCACTGGCAGACCCTTGGTGACTTTGAAAGCGGCGCTGACCCTGGATGGCAAGATCGCCACTGGCGAGGCCGACAGCCGCTGGATCACCAGCGAGCAGGCGCGCGCGCACGTGCAGCAACTGCGTCATCTTTCTGATGCCATCTTGACCGGCATCGGGACCGTACTGAGCGACGATTGCCTGCTGACCGATCGCACGGGCCTTGAGCGCAGCCGCCCGCTGTTGCGCATCGTCCTGGACTCGCGCCTGCGCATCCCCCTCGAGTCGCGCCTGGTGGCGAGCGCCAACTCCGACGTGCTGGTGGTGACGACCTCGGCGGCGCCTGCGCAAAAGCGACGGCAGCTCGAGGCGCGGGGCATCGAGGTGGCCACGCTGGACGGCCCTGGCGGCCGGACAGACCTCGGGGCGGTCCTCGCCTTGCTGGGCAGCCGGCGCTATCTTTCGTTACTGATCGAAGCTGGCAGCCGCATCAACGCTTCCGCGCTCGACACCGGCGCGGTAGACAAGGTCTTTCTTTATTACGCGCCGAGGCTGGCACGCGCGCCGCAGGCCTTGCCTCTGGCGGCGCCTCCTTCGGCGGGACATGGCGGTTCCATCCACCTGCGCGATCCGGTCCTGCACCGCGTCAGCTCGGAGGAATTCGCAGTGGAAGCCTGGGTGGCGGGAGACTGAGACGGTGTTCACGGGAATCATCGAAGAACTCGGAGAAGTGGCGGCCATCGAGAAGCGCCCCGGCGGCGCGCGCCTGCGCGTGCGCTGTCGCCGGGTGCTGGAGGACGCGCGCGAGGGTTCGAGCATCGCGGTTAACGGAGTCTGCCTGACCGCAGTGGACCTGGAGCCCGGCTCCTTCGCCGCCGACGTCTCCACGGAAACGCTGCGGCGCTCGAACCTGGGCGAGTTGCGGCCGGGTTCGCGCGTCAACCTGGAGCGGCCGCTTTCTGCCTCGGACCGGCTGGGCGGGCACATCGTCCAGGGCCATGTGGACGCCACCGGCGAGCTGGTAAGCCTGGAAGAACAGGCCAGCGGGCAGTGGTGGATGCGCGTGCGTTTCCCCAGCGAGCTTGCGCCTTACATCGTGGAGAAAGGCTCCATCGCCGTGGACGGCATCAGCCTGACGGTGGCCTCGGTGCGCGGCGATGAGTTCGCGGCGGCGATCATCCCGCATACCTACCGCGCAACCAACCTGTGCACGCGCCGGCCGGGCGAGCGGTTGAATCTGGAGGCAGACATCCTCGCCAAGTACGTGGAACGCCTTCTGCGACGGGGCGGCGCGCCCGCCTCGGGCCTGACCGCGGAGAAACTGCGCGAGCTCGGCTACTGAGCCTCGCGCCCCAGTTCCTCCACGATTTCCCGGGCTGCCTTGCGCGCCTGCTCGTATTCGCCGAGCGGAAAGCTGATGGCTCCTACGCGCGCGTGCCCGCCCCCGCCATATCGCTCGCAAATCGTGGCCAGATTGTGGCGCGGCGGCCGCGGTGCCCAGGGATTGGACCCCACGGAAACCTTGGTCCGGAAGCTCGATGTGCTGACGGAAACGCTATAGACCGCTTCCGGAAACAGGTAGTAAGGAATGAACTTGTTGTAGCCCTCCAGATCGTACCCAATCAGGTCGAAGCTCACCACGCCGTTCACGCAGCGCGCGCGCTCGCGGATGATCTCGATCGAACGGAGGTGACGCTCATAAAGCGGCGCGAAAAGCTGCTGGATCTCGGGTTCGGAGATGATGTCATCGAGCGGGCGCCGGCGCATCCAGCGGATGATCTGCTGCACCACGTCGGAGCCCTTGACGCCCTCGATGACCAGCGTCAATTTCATGGCGGCGGCCGGCATCTCGACAGCGGTCCTGGCGTCCGGGTACTGCGCGCCGTCTATGATGTCGGCCCAGCGCACCAGCTCGACCAGATCGGGCGCCTCCCAACCCCAGCGCTCGCGCGCCACGCGGGCGATAAAGCCCGTGCAGGAAGGCGCCTCGGGATCGTAGAGCTTCTTTTCGCTGGGATTGAGCCGGTACCGCTCGGCGTCTTCGGGAGTCAGGAACGCGCTTTGATGGTGATCGAACCACCAGGTCAGGCGCGGGTCGGGCGAGTATTTGAAATCCACGATGGCGTTGACCTCGCCATCGAACATCCAGTCTTCGAAAATCTGATCGGCCTTGTGCGCGAGGCCGGTAAACAGGAATTCCGCATCCGGGTGGAACCGCTCCTCCAGAAAACGGCTGAAATAAGCGGCGGCCGCAGCGCCGTCGAAGCAGTGATCATGGTAGAGGATTCGCACCCGCATGGGAAAGCTATTTAGCTTGCCTCACTGGGGCGAGCCTTTGCAAGCGGGCGGGCAAATTCTTCGACCGCTCTTTGAGCATTTCGGCCGGATGTCGGCACCTTCCGGGACGCGAGAGGGCCGGCATCGGGCTCCGCTGCCGCAGCGACCACCAACTTTGCCGGCGCTTGGACAGCCCGCCGGGAATCAGTCCAAGTCCTGGAGCCGCGGCGCGAGCGCGTGCTAGAATTACGGTGATTCGAGAGGTCATGGATCGCGCTGCCAGGGTGATTGCCCGCATGAAGATCCCCGGCGGTCCTTCCCGGGAGGAGATTCTGCGGGCAGCGTGGCCGGCGGCCGTTGGCAAGGCGGTGGCCAGACGTACGCGCGTGCGGGAGTTGCGAGGCAACACGCTCTGCGTGGAGGTCGAGGACGAGTGCTGGCAGCGGCAACTTGCGTGCTTGGAGAGCCAGATCCTCAAGAATCTGCGTAATCTGATAGGCAGCGACCAGCCGGAGCGGATCCTTTTCCGCGTCTGCCCGCCCCGCCGAGGCCCTGCGTCCGCTGAAAGCACCCGCGCCAGCGACGAGGCCGACCTGATTGCGGATCCCGTGCTGCGGCAGCTTTACCTCAGGCAAAGAGCGAG
>JBMFPL010000445.1:0-3061 GCA_049969115.1 Bryobacteraceae bacterium
CGCTTGGCGTGGTCGAGCCGCACCGCCGGGTTCTGGATCCGCACCAGCTCCGGCGATTCGCTCAGCGGATCCCACACCACATATAACCAGTATGTTTCGGCCAGTTGCTGGGCCTTGTACCATTCGTTGGTGGTGAGCCGGACCGCTTGTCCCCGCCGGCGACCCTTGACCTCGATCCTCTTTACCTCCACCTCGCCCGTAGCCGGGTCGGCGATTCTGTGGGCGCGGATGTCGAAGCCGAGCTTCAGATGACCGACGCGCTCGATTCGGTCGCGCGGGAATCCCTCGGCCACGAGCGCCTCAACCACGTGCTGCTCGGCTGCCAGTTCGCTTGCCCGGCGAACCTCCGGATCCAGTTCATCGGTCAGATCGGCAAGCTGGGCGGCGGCATCCGCATCCGGACTCAATACGATGGCTGTGCCCACGTGCCGGACTGGGCCGGTGCGGGCGATCTCCAGGCGCTTGAGTCCTTCCAGGCGCTCTCGCCGCGTGCGCTCGAGCTCGTCCACGTACTTTCGGGCCTCATCGGCGGCCAGTTTGAACTCAGGTTTGGAGACCGCCTCGGCCGCCAGCAGCATGGCGCGTTCCTGCGCCCGGTCAATCCGGGCTTTGAACGACCGCTCCAAATACTCCCGGCAGATCTGCGCAAAGCGCTGGCGGTCGGCCTGGCAGCGCGCTCGGCATTCGAGCTGATACGTGCGCTTGAGGTAGTCGCTGGCCGCCTGTGTCTCCACCGGCTCCAACTCAGCAGGCGGATTGGGGTGGTCCGCCAGGTTGTGCAAGACGTCGGCAGGGATGACTTCAAACTGGCCGTGTTCTTCCCGCACAGCCACAAGCTCGCCGTAGAGCGGCGTCTCGTTGCCCTGCGAATCCTTGCCGCGGATGGAGATCTCAAAGAAGTGGATGCGGTAGGGAGACTGGCAGAGTGGATCAATGAAAACAGCTGCTCGCCCGACGAGAGTGGCCAGACGTTCGTTCAGCTTCTCGTCCACAGCCGCGTAGAGCGGGTGACCCGGTCCCATGAGCACCGCGTCCAGGTGTGCGTCCTGCTCCAGGTGCTGCTTGTGGAAGGTCACTTTTCGGTAGGACGCCTCGGCCTTTCCGAGCCGCTGGACCGAGCGCAGCCGTTCGGAGCGCAACTCCGCCGGGACGTGCTCGATGCGCCACATGCCATCGGCTCTCGGCTCAACTCGGAGGCCGACTTCCCGCGCCGCCGCAATGAACTGCGCTTCCACATACCGCGGCATGAGCCGCCGTTCTTCCACTTCAAGATTGCGGCGCTGGAAGGCGCTGAAGTCCACGTGGCTCCGCGCCAGGGCAATGCCCGTGGCTTCTTCATACTGCTTGAGCTTGGCCGGGTCGATGCGGTCGATTTGATCGAGATATTCGTCCAGGCGCCTGGGATCGTAAGCCGCCTCGCGCAGCATTTCCGGCAGGTTCACGTCATTGAGCGAGAGCACCTCGCCAATCACGTCGAAGACACGGCCTTCGAGGGCCTCGTTCATCTGATCCAGCTTCTCGAGCAGGCGGTGGAGAATGCGGCCCTCGACGATGGGCTGGCCGTCTTCCGAATCCGTAGCCACAAAGTTGAAAGCATAGACATCCCGTTCCTGCCCGATGCGGTGGATGCGGCCGAGACGCTGCTCCAGCCGCGTCGGGTTCCAGGGCATGTCGTAGTTGATCATCAAGTGGCAGAACTGGAGGTTAATCCCCTCGCCGGCGGCTTCCGTGGCCACGCAGATCTGGGCTGCGGTCCGAAAAACTTCCTGCGCGTGCTTGCGCTCGTGAGGATTCATGCCGCCGTGGATTTCGCACGTGCTGTAACCCCAGCGTTCCAGGTGGCCGCGCAGGTAGGCGAGGGTATCACGATGCTCAGTGAAGACCAGGAGCTTGCCGCGGCCATCTTTGAGTTCCTGAAACTGCGCTTCTTCCAGGCACTTCTTGAGGGCGGCCAGTTTCGAGTCGCTGGCGCTTTCGCGCACGCGCCGGGCTTGCTCGACCAGGTCTTTGAGAGCGGAGATCTCTGCGCGGAGCTGCTCCAGCTCCAGGGCCGCCGTGTACTCGTCGACCAGTTGGTCGCGGGCCGCATCATCGAGATCGTCTTCATCAAGCTCTGCGTCGGCCAGTCGTCCCTGCAAGGCGGCGAGGCGCCGAGCGCGTTGGGCCGGAGTCAGCCCTTCCAGCTCTTCAAGGAGATCCTCCTGCTTCTTGAGGCGCCGTTTGAGGGATTCATGGATAGCGCAGGTGGAACTCACCAGGCGGCGCTGCAAGACGGTGCGCGTGAGGGCCGCTGAGGACCGCCGCTGTCCGGTCTGTTGGGGGATGAATTCGTTGATATAGGCTGTGACGCTCTTGTAAAGATCGTATTCGTCGCTGTTCAGGCGAAAGGTGACCGTTTTGGCGTGCCGGTCCGGAAACAGTCGCTTGCCGTTCACGTCCCGGAGATCCTCCTTGAGACGCCGGAGACACCAGGGGGAGTCTCTACCGAGCCGGAATATCTCCCGCCTAATTTCGGCTGACTTCTCTTTGAGCCGGTGTGGCTCCGGGAAGAGGTCGGGATCGATCAGCCGCAGGAAGTGGGCGAATTTGTCCTCGTCGCCGTGGTGGGGCGTAGCCGTAAGCAACAGCACGTGGTCTGCATTTGAGGTCAGCCGCGAGGCCAGCTCGTAGCGCTTGGTCGCCTCGATCTTGGGCTCGCGATCGCGGCCCGCGGATGTCGTCCGGGCCGAGCACTTGTGGGCTTCATCAATAATGACCAGGTCCCACCTCTGCTGCCAAACCCGCTCGCGAACGTCGGGTTGCTTGGCGTAATCAATGGAGGCGATGACCTGCGAACAACGCTGCCACGGATTCGTAAGCTGCTGCTGATCCACCGCCGCGAAGATGATGTCGAATGGCTCGCCGAACCAGCGCAGCATTTCGTCCTGCCACTGGATAGTGAGCGGCGCCGGACACAGGACCAGGATGCGTTCGATGGCCCCCCGCAGCTTTAGCTCCTTGACCAACAGACCGGCCATGATGGTTTTGCCTGCACCGGGGTCGTCCGCCAGCAGGAAGCGCA
>JBMFPL010000446.1:0-3055 GCA_049969115.1 Bryobacteraceae bacterium
CATCGGCGCGTGGCGCAGCCATGCCTCGATGGCCTGGTCATTCCCGTAAAGGTTGCTGTGGTAGTAGAACAGGTGCTCGCCGCCGTTGGTGATCATATTGAAGAGCCGTGCCACTACGCCGCGGGCGCTGCCAAAACCGCCGGGCTCGTAACCCAGCCCGGCCCCGTAAAAGCGCGCGGCCGAAGAAGCCATGCGGGTGATGGCGAAGTTCTGCGGGTAGTTGTCGCTCTCGTTGGTCAGGCGGATGCCTCCTTTCAGCCTGGCCATAGTGCGCGCCTGGTGGGTGTAGTCGGTGCCGATCTCGACCGGTCCCCATCCTCCCGAGGACTGGTCAATCACGGCAGAGGGTAGCGCGGCGCGCGCCCACTCGGCCCACTGCTGGCACCATTCGCTCATCGAGTCCATGTACCAGTGAGCGAAATCCAGGCGCTTGCGTCGCGCCAGCGCTGTCACGGGCAGGAAAGGCTCGACCTGCTCAAAGGACGCAAACTGCTCACCCCAGGCCCGGTTCAGCTCCTCAATGCTCTTGTACCGGCTGCGAAGCCATTGCTGGAAATGGGTGCGCGCGCAGGGATCGCCCGCCCAGTAACCGATGTGCGTGTGAATGGGCCCGCCGCGCCACCCCAGCTCGCCGCGCGCCGGGTACTGCGCTTCCCCGTAGTTGCCGCTCGGGCCCAGCCGCACCCCCAACAGTACCCCGCGGTGACCGTAGTGCTTGCCGAACTCCTCCAGGAAACGCCGCACGTAGCGGGCCTGATGACCGCAGAAGATGGTCTGGATGTCGTTGCGCATCCGGTGCTCCAGGCACACGAACCCGCGGTTGTCCGGGGAGCGGTAGAACCAATCCGGCAGCGTGTAAGCCGATCCGACGATCAAAAGCGGGAACCAGCGCAGGCCGTGGCGCTCGATTTCGGCCACCACGGCATCATAGAAGCTCCAGTCGAAGACGCCGGGCGAGCGTTCGACGAAGTCCCATTTGACGTAGCTTTCAATGCCGTTGAAGCCAAGGGCCCGCGCCAGCGGCAACAGCTCGCGCAAACTGGCCAGGGCGCGAGGCAGATCCTCGGGCCGCGAAGCGTCTGCTCCCGCCGTGGTCACCAACTGGACTGGCCGTTCCAGGCGGATCGTCGGCTCAACCAGCGGCGGCCGCTCGGTGGGCGGCGGGCTATCGCTCAACACAGCCGAGCGCAGCCGATCCAGGCCCTCGACACGAAACTCGGTACCCCCAGCCAGCCCTTCGAGTTCGAAGACCGCCCGCCGCAGCCTCCGCGTGTTCAGGCGCGCGACGTTGAACTGGTCGCGCACGGCTATACCTTCGCCGGTAAGACTGATCAGCCCGTATCCGGTATCGGGATGTTCCAGCGTGAGCCACACAGGCCCCCGAACAGCCGTGCGACAGCGCAACAGGAAAGCCGCGCGGTGGAAGTAGTCGCGCACGGGAACTACAGCTGCCATCTTCTGCTCGCCGATCCTCACCCAGCGGTAGTGCGCTCTTTCTCCTTCCACCAGCTCCAGGCCGCGCGAGTCAGACCCCGCGTCCCATCGCGCCAGTTCTCCTGCCCACGTCAGGGCCGCCACGGTCAGAGCCGCCAGAATTTTCACCTGCGCCTCCCGAATCCTGTCCCGGCCGCGCCTGATCCCTGCGCGCCGAGCGATTCACTATAGCAGAACCAGTTGCACAGCCGGAAAGCAGAACTTAGCGACCCGGATGGCGGTTGAGCATCTACACTACTGATCGCGCGCGTTGCCTGTCAGGGTAACCGGGCGACACAATCGAGTAAGGATTTTCAAGCGGGAATGCAGATTTTCAGCAGTCGGAAGGACAGGACGGTAAGGATACTTTTATCTGCAATTCTGCTCGCCCTTCTTGGTGCAGTGACTCTTTTGTCTTTCGTTTCCCGGCCACAGTTTACCGAAGTCGGCTATTCGCCGATCCAACCGGTCCCTTACAGCCACAAGTTGCACGCGGGCAATCTGGGCATGGATTGCCGTTACTGTCATATCGGAGTGGAGCGTTCCGCGCACGCCGGCATTCCCCCCACCGAAATCTGCATGAACTGTCATGCACGGGTCAAAAGCCAGAGCCCTCTGCTGGCCAGAGTGCGCGAAAGCTACGAAACCGGGCAGCCCGTGCCCTGGGTGAGGATTCATCGGCTGCCCGACTACGTCCAATTCAACCACCAGGCGCACGTACTGGCGGGCGTCAGTTGCGTGAGCTGCCACGGCAGGGTCGATCAGATGGTCGAGGTCCGGCAGGTACAGCCACTGAGCATGGCTTGGTGCCTGGAGTGCCATCGCAATCCCGCGCCCTCGCTGAGGCCTCCCGATCTGGTCACGCGGCTGGACTGGCAGCCGGCTCGCGATCCGGCCGAGCTGGGGCGCGAGCTGATGGCCGCCCGCGGGATCAATCCGCCTTTGAATTGTTCTGCTTGCCACCGATGAGCGAACGAGCTAAACGTTACTGGCGCAGCCTAGGCGAGGCCTCCGGCTCGCCCGCTTTTCAGCAGTGGCTGGAGCGCGAATTCCCCGAGGGCGCCTCCGAGTGGATGGGATCCCGGCGAGCGCTGCTCCGCTTGATGGCAGCCTCTTTCGGCCTGGCCGGGCTTACCGGCTGCCGGCGGCCCGAGGAAAAGATCCTACCCGCCAGCAAGGGCGTCGAAGGATACGTGCCTGGCCAGCCTCTCTACTATGCGACCGTGATGACCTTAGGCGGCCTGGCGACCGGGCTGCTCGTCGAATGCCATGAGGGCAGGCCCACCAAGACCGAGGGCAACCCCGACCATCCCGCCAGCCGGGGCGCCGCCACCGCCTTTGCACAGGCCTCGGTGCTGACCCTTTACGATCCCGACCGCTCCCGCCGTGTGCTGCGTGAGGGCCGTCGCTCAAGTTGGGAGGAGTTCGAGGCCTTCATGCAAGAACGTGCCGGCAGTTTCGGCAAGGGCGAGGGCTTGCGCTTCCTCAGCGGCGCTGTGGGCTCGCCCTCATTGACGGCGTTGAAAACCTGGGTTCTGGATCGGTACCCAAAAGCACGGTGGATCGAGTACGAGCCGCTAGG
>JBMFPL010000447.1:0-3039 GCA_049969115.1 Bryobacteraceae bacterium
GTTGCGCGAGCTTCAGGCGCCAGCGCGCGAACCAAGCGCATGAGTTCTTCGTCCATGGTGTCGTTCGGCACCGAGCAACCGGGCGCGAGGATGAACTTCCGTCCGGCCGTCTGCGCGGCCTCGCGCCATTGCTCGCGCAACTGGTCTTCGCTGAGGCGACGAAAATGGCGCTCGTCCAGGCCACCCATCAACACGCCCGAGTAACTGCGCCGCACCTGGTCGAAGCCGATCCCGGTGGCGTGCGTCGAGTAGTGAATCACGCGCGCCAGCCACCCTTTGTAGAACAGATCGAGATAGACCTGCTCGCCATGCAAGTGCAGGATGTTGAGCGGGGCCTGGCGGACCGCCTCCAGCAGCGCCTTGTCGAAGGGCTCGCTAAAGTTGCGGTATTCCTCGCGCGAGAGCACCCCGGCGTCCGCGTTGGCGATAGCCAGGAAGATCCCCGCGGCGCCCGCTCGCAGCGCCAGCCGCGCATGGTTGATCTGCGAACGGTTGATGGCTTCCAGAGCATCCAGCAGCGCCTGCGGCTTTTCGTACATGAGCCGGCGGACCTCGGCGGGCGAGGAAAGTTTTTCGGCCTGGTTCCAGGAGTTGAAAATGGTTTCCACGAAATAGTTGCGACCGCCAAGCCCCTGGCGGATCAATTGCAGGGCACGCACCTGCTGGGGGAAAGGATTGGCGTGCACGGGCGTCTCCCACCAGGGCCCTTTCGGCCTGGGGAAAGGATAATCCGACATGACTTTCACCAGGTCGGTACGAAACTTGCGCTGAAACTCCAGCGTGGCGCGCGCGTGACGCTCGCCCGGTTCCTTCTCCAGCCCGAAGTGCCGCCAGAAACTGAACGGCGGGCGATCGAGATCCGCCCCAGCCAGTGCCCGGTCCACGCGCTGGCGCCCGGTGAGCCGCGCGGGCGCCGCCGCAGTTGCCGACATCAGGAATTGGCGTCGCGACAGCATCAGGCCACAGCCCCCCGGCGCAAAGCCCCCAGCGAGAACTCGGGCGGCAGGATCTTGCCCGGATTTAGCAGGCCATCGGGATCGAACACGCTCTTCACTCCGGCGAACGTCTCCAACGTCTCCCGGCTGAAAAGGCAGGGCATCAGCTCGATCTTCTCCAGTCCGACGCCGTGCTCGCCGGTGATGGTCCCGCCCAGCTCGACCGCGTGCCTGAGGATCTCCGCCGCGGCCGCGCGCGCCCGTTGCAGTTCACCGGGGCGGCGGGCGTCGAACAAAATGATGGGGTGCAGGTTGCCGTCGCCGGCGTGGAAGATGTTGCTGATAACCAGGCCATAGCGTTCCGAGACCTCGTGGATGAAGCGCAAGGCGGCAGGCAACCGGGTGCGCGGCACCACGCCGTCCTGCACCAGATAAAAGGGGCTGGCGCGACCGATGGCCCCGAAGGCGTTCTTGCGGCCCTTCCACAGCAGCTCTCGCTCGCTGGCGGACCGGGCCACCCGCACCTCGCGGCTCTGGCAGGCGCGGCAGACCTGTTCCACCTGGCCGGCCTGCTCCTCCACCGCCTCCCGGAGCCCTTCTAGTTCGATCAGCAGGACCGCGGCCGCATCTTTGGGGTAACCGGCGCCGGTGGCTTCCTCGACCATGCGCAGCATCACGCCGTCCATCATCTCCAGGGCTACCGGGATGATGGCGCGCGCGGTGATCTCGCTGACCGTGCGGGCGGCGTCCTCGGCAGAATCATAAATGGCCAGAAGTGTTTTGACGTGTTCGGGCGCGCGCATCAGCCTCAGCACCGCCTTGGTCACCAGGGCCAGCGTGCCCTCCGAACCCACCATCAGCGAGCTCAGATCGTAGCCCGGCCGGTCCGGCTCCTTACCCCCCAGCGCCACCACTGCCCCATCGGCCAGCACGACTTCGAGGCCCAGCACATGATTGGTTGTGACGCCGTAGGCCAGGGTGTGCGGGCCGCTGGCGTTCTCGGCCACGTTACCGCCGATGGTGCAGGCGCGCTGGCTGGAAGGATCGGGCGCGAAGAAGTAGCCGCGCCCCTGCACGGCCAGCGTCACGTCCAGGTTGGCCACGCCCGGTTCGACCACCGCACGCTCGTTCTCCAGGTCCAGTTCGAGGATGCGATTCATGCGCGTAAAGGCGACCACCAGGCCGCCCCCCGCGGGCACCGAACCGCCGCTCAGGCCCGTCCCCGCGCCGCGCGGCGTCACCGGAATTCGGTAGCGGTGGGCGATGCGCATGATCCCGGAGACTTGTTCGGCGGTGCGGGGGAAGACGACCATGTCCGGGCGTCCCTTGTCCGGGCTGCCGTCGTATTCATAGAGGACGAGGTCTTCGGGCTGGTCGAGCAAGCTTCCGGGACCGAGCAGGGCGACCAGTTCCTTTCTGGCTGCGGCCGGGATCACGATTCCTCCAGCAGACGCCGCACGCGCTCGATCATGGCCGGCTCGGTCCAGTCCGCCGGCCCGATGATCTTCTCGCGCACGCGCCCGCGCCGGTCAATCAGGAACGTCTCGGGAAATTTGAAGGTCCCGTAGCGCGAGCTGATGCGCGCTTCCGGATCCCGTGCGGTCAGGAAGGAAACGCGGGCGCGCTCCAGAAACCGCCGGTAAGCGCCGGCGTCCTGATCCACGCTGATGCCCAGCACCACCACACCCGAGCCGGCCAGTTGCCGCTGGAAACGGTCCAGCGAGGGCAGCTCCTCGACGCAGGGCGGGCACCAGGTGGCCCAGAAGTTCAGCACCAGCAAACGCCCGCCGAAATCCGAGCGCGAGATGGTGCGCCCGCTGTCCGTGGTGACGGTGAAATCCGGCGCTTTGTCGTTGACGTTCACCACGGGCGCGCGTAGCGCCGAGACCACGCCGTAGGCAAGCAAGGCCAGGCAAGCGGCGATGCCCAGCTTCAAGCCGGTTTCGATCTTCAAGGCGATCAGCCCTCCTGCGGCGCGCTGGCCGGCTTTCTTTCAGGCTAACAGAAGCCTCAGGCGAATCCCAAACGCAAGACGGTATACGAGCGCGGCGGCAGGCGCAGGCTCATGACGCCGCCCGGCGCGGGCGCTTCCCAGGCTTGCGGG
>JBMFPL010000448.1:0-3037 GCA_049969115.1 Bryobacteraceae bacterium
TGCGGCGTGGCGCTGCCGGGCATCTACTGGCCAGGGCGCGGGGTGGCGTGGGCACCCAACCTGTGGGGGCGGCAAGAGGTCCCCCTGCTCGCTGTACTGGCTCCACGCCTGCGCTGGCCGCTCGCGCTGGATAGCGATCGCGCTGCGTACGTGCTGGGCGAGCAGTGGAAAGGCGTGGCGCAGGGCTCGCAGGATGTGGTCTACCTCGCGGCGGGCACGGGCATCGGCGCCGGGATCCTTTGCGGCGGGAGGCTCTGCCGCGGAGCTTCCGGCATTGCCGGGGCGGTAGGCTGGTTTGCGCTGACGCCCGAGTGGAAACCGGTCTACGCGGAGAGGGGTTGCCTGGAAGCGGAGGCCGCGGGCCCCGCAGTGGCGCGGCGCCTGGGGGCGCCGGGCGCCGAAAGCGTAGTGCAGGCGGCGCGGGCGGGCGACCCCGCCGCATTGCGGGCGCTCGACGAAACCGCACGCTGGTTAGGCATGGCGGTAGCCAACCTCATCAGCGCGCTGGACCCGGAAATCGTGGTGCTCGGCGGGGGCCTGATGTCCGCAGGCGACTTGCTGCTCGAGCCCGTGCGCCGGGAGGCGCGCCGGTGGGCCCAGCCGGTGGCGGCCGCGCGCGTGCGCATCGAACTGACGGCTCTGGGCGAAGACGCAGGCGTGATCGGGGCGGCCCGGCTCGCCTGGGGCAAGGCAGAAGGAGAAGATGTCTGCTGAAGCATACTACGAGCGGATCCGTGGCATGGTGGAGCGGATACATCAAACACAAACCAACAAAATTGTTCAGGCCGCGGAGGCCATGGCGACCGCCATCGCTTCCGGTCGGCGGGTGTGGATGTTCGGCAGCGGCCACTCGGTGATCCCGGTGATGGACATGTTTCCACGCTACGGGAGTTTCCTGGGGTTGTGGCCGCTCTACGACCCGCGGCTGATGTGGTTCAACGTCATCGGACCTGGAGGCGCGCGCGAGCTGCTGTGGCTGGAGCGCCGCGAAGGTTACGTCGAGGTCTTCCTGCGCAGCTACCCGTTGCAGGCAGGCGACGTCATAGTCATCTTCTCGCACGGCGGCATGAATGCCGCGCCCCTGGAAGCGGCCATGGAGGCGCGCAAGCGCGGCCTGCTGGTGGTGAGCGTTTCCTCCCACGCCAACCTGAGCGTGGGCCGCCGCGGCCACTCATCCGGCAAGGCGCTGGCCGAGGTCTCCCACATCGCGCTGGACAACTGCGTGCCGCCCGAGGATGCGCTGGTGGAGGTGGGCTGGCCGGAACGGGTCGCCGCCGGCTCCACGGTCGCGGCGGTTTTCATCGCCATGTCGCTGGTGGCGGAAACGGCCTCGCGACTGGCGGCCCGCGGGGTTCACCCGCCCACTTTCGTCTCGCCCAACGTGCCCGGCGTGGCCCCCGATCACAACGAGCGTGTCTTTGAAGCTTTCGCACGCCAGTGGCGAAGCCATGACTGAAGCGGTGGCACGCTGGCGGCTGGTTCGCATCGCTTGGGCGGGCATGTTCGTCTTCGGCCTGACCATGGCGCTCCTGGGCGCGATCCTGCCCGAGCTGGTCCGGCGGCTCGCTCTGAACCTGACCCGGGCAGGCGCTTTGTTCGTGGCTTTGAACTCGGCCATGCTCGCCGCCCAGCTCGCAGTGGGCCCTCTGATGGACCGCTGGGGCGTGAAACCGGTATTGGCCGCCGGGTCCGTGTGCAGCGCAGCGGGGATGGCCGTGCTGGCCGCGGTCGGCAGTTACGGCGGCTTGCTGGGCGGCCTGGCGCTGCTGGGCGCAGGCGGCGGCGCCCTCAACACTTCCACGAACACGCTGGTGGCTGACCTGCATCCGAATCCGCAGGCAAAGAGCGCCGCCCTGAACCTGCTGGGCGTGTTCTTCGGCGTCGGGGCTTTGACCATCCCGCTGGCCATTGGTCGTCTGCTGGAGACGGCTGGCCTGACCGCCATCCTCGGGGTTGCGATGGCGGTCAGCGTCGCGCCCGGCGTTTTCACCCTCGCCGCAACTTTTCCGCCCCGGCCCGCCTCCGCCTCTGTCGCGTCCGACGCGCTGAGGTTGGCCCGCGATCCTCTGGTGCTCCTGTTCGGCGCGCTGCTGTTTTTCCAATCCGGAAGTGAGTTCATTCTCAGCGGATACACCAGCTTGTTCCTGACGCGGGATTTGGGTTTCTCGCTGAGCGCGGCCTGCTATTTGCTTGCGGCTTACTGGCTAGCGGCGATGAGCGTGCGCGTGTTGCTCAGCCGTTTCTTGCTGAGGGCGCGGCCGGAGACGGTAGTCCGCGCCGGCGCGCTCGCGAGCATGGCGGCCGTAGCGGCGTTGGTTGGGGCGCGGCGCCCTGCCCTGGCGGCCGCGGCTGTGATCGCAACGGGGGCGGCAGTGGCCTCGGTCTACCCGACCGTATTGGGACAAGCGGGTGCCTGTTTCCCGGAACGAGCGGGGACAGTCTACGGCCTGCTGTTCAGCATGGCGCTGGCCGGCGGCATGACCTTGCCCTGGCTGGTCGGCCGTCTGGGCGAGAGCTTCGGCTTGCGCGCAGCGCTGATGATCCCGATCTTGGATGCCGCGGCCGTTTTCCTCTTGCAGGGCGCGATCGTGAGGCGCAGGCAGGGCGCCGCCGGCGATCACGGCGCGGGCTCGCGGTAGGCCTCATCCAGGATCTCGATCACGTGCAGCACGCGCTGGCCCCGCCCCCAACGCGCCACGCCGTAGCGGAGCTGCAACAGGCAGCCTGGATTGGCGGTGGCGACGATGCCCGCGCCGGTGGCGTTAATGTCCTCCATCTTGCTGTGCAGGATCGCATCCGCCATCTCCGGCTGCACCACGTTGTAAATGCCCGCGCTGCCGCAGCAGATCTCGGCCGAGGGTAGCTCGACGAAGCGCAACCTGGGAACCGCGGCCAGCAACAGCCTGGGCGCAGCCCGGATTTTCTGGGCATGAGCCAGGTGGCAGGAATCCTGGTAGGTGACGACGGCATCCACAGGCCGCCTTCCTTCGCGCAACCCGATGCCCGCGAGCCACTCGCTTACGTCGCGCACCCTGGC
>JBMFPL010000449.1:0-3037 GCA_049969115.1 Bryobacteraceae bacterium
CCTACCAAGTTGCTGGTCAAGAGCGGCAATCGCAATTTCATCGTGGACGCCAGCGAGGTGGTCTACGCTACCATCGAGGACGGCCTGATCACTGTGGTCACCACCAACCTGGAGGGGCACTCCAATTACCGCACGATCGAGGAACTGCATTCCAATCTCAACCCCGACATTTTCTGGCGCGTCCACCGGTCCTACCTTGTCAATATCAACCGCATCAAGGAAATCATTCCCTGGTTCAAGTCCACTTACCTGTTACGCATGGATGACAGGAAACAGACCGAGATCCCGGTGAGCCGCTCGCAGACCAAGCGCCTGCGCGCGCTCCTCCGCCTGTGACCGGTCCCTCGGCCCTACAGGGCGATTCCCAGAGTCCACAGCCAGTAAGCCACTGCCTGTCGCAGGCAAAGCCACCATTCCGCAAGCGGCGCCCGCTGGGGAGAAGGGCGCGGCGATCCGTAGACGCGGAATCCGCGAGCTTCCAGGATGCGTTTGGCGCGGAAGATGTGGTAGCCGTCGCTGACCAGGATGCAGGAGTGCAGGTTCATGCGGCGCATGATTTCCGCAGCGGCGGCCAGCGAATGCACCGTGCTCTCGCCTTCCGGCTCGACCAGGATAGCTTCGGAAGGAACCTTGTGCTCCACCAGGTAGGCTCGCCCTACTTCGCCTTCGGTGTGGACAGGATCGCCCCCCGATCCGCCAGTGGTCAGGATGCGCGGCGCAAGGCCCCGGCGGTACAGAGCCAGGCCATGGTCCAGCCGCGCTTTCAGCACGGGTGACGGCCTCCCGCGGTAAGCAGCGGCTCCCAGAATGACAATCACGTCCGCCGGCTGCGACTCGTCCACCCGGGCCTGGCGCCGGATCTGCAATGCCAGGTCCAACCACTGCCAGGCGATGCCGGCCAGAACCAGGAGCGCGGCGAGGGCCAGAATCCGGTCCTTTCTGAGGTATGATGCTGTCGAGACTGCCCCCGGCTGCATCCGCCGCCGTTCCTTCCTGACAGTCTACACCCGACGGCGCGGCGGAGGCCCTTTAGCCCGGTCATGGCCAGAGTCGAGACGCTCACCAGTCTCGCTAACCCGCTGCTCAAGCAGGTGCGCCGCGCGGTGCAACGCGGCGGCCTGACACGGGACGGCTGCTGCGTAGCGGAAACCTTCCACCTGCTCGAAGAGGCGCTGCGCAGCCAGTGCGACATCCGCGCGGTCCTGGCGGCGGAATCGGTCCGTAGCAGCGTGGAAGGGCGCCTAGGTGGCCTCTCGAACCCCCGGCTCTATGTCCTTTCCGACCACCTGTTCGAAACCATCGCCACAACCGAGACCTCCCAGGGCGTGATCACCTTGCTCCGGCCGCCCGCATGGGCCCTGGCGCAAGTCTTCCAGGGGCAATCCCTGGTGGTGGTACTCGACGGCTTGCAGGATCCCGGCAACGCCGGCGCTATCCTGCGCGCGGCGGAGGCTTTCGGCGCTACGGGTGTGCTGGCCTTGAAGGGAACGGTAAACCTTTACAATCCAAAGGCGGTGAGGGCCTCAGCGGGTTCGATCTTCCGCGTGCCCGTCGTCTGCGGGCTGGAAGAAGCCCAGGCGCTGGCAGCCCTCCAGCAACAGCGGCTGGAGCTCTACGCTGCTACGCCCGGAGGCAAACCGCGCCTGACCGACGTCGACCTCACCCGCAGGTGCGCTTTCATCATCGGTAGCGAAGGTCGCGGAATCCGCGAACGCCTGCGTTCGGCGGCCACCGAGCTGAGCATTCCCACCACGGGAGTGGAATCGCTCAACGCGGCCATCGCCGCCGCCATTCTGCTCTACGAGGCGCGCCGCCAGAGAACGATGCCATGAGCCTGTTCGACTCCACGCCCGCACCACCTCGACGCGACGCCGGCAAAGACCGGCCGCTGGCCGACCGCATGCGCCCGGAAACGCTGGATGAATTCGTCGGTCAGGAGCACATCCTGGGCCCCGGCAAGCCGCTTCGCGTTCAGCTCGAGCGCGACCAGCTTGGTTCCATCATTCTCTGGGGGCCGCCCGGGTCGGGCAAAACCACACTCGCGCGCATCATCGCGCGCATGACGCGCTCGGATTTCGTACCCTTCAGCGCCGTGCTGAGCGGCATCAAGGAAGTGAAGGCGGTCATGGCCGAGGCCGAGCGCAACCGCAGGCTCGGCCGGCGCACGCTAGTCTTCGTGGACGAGATCCACCGCTTCAACAAGGCCCAGCAGGATGCCTTCCTCCCCTATGTTGAACGCGGCGACATCACCCTCATCGGCGCCACCACGGAGAATCCTTCGTTCGAGGTTATCTCCGCGCTGCTTTCACGCTCGAAAGTTTACATGCTGCGCCCGCTCACCACCGAGGAAATCCTCACCCTGCTCAAGCGGGCCCTGGCCGACCGCGAGCGAGGGCTGGGCGAGCTGAACCTCGAAGCGCCCGAGGAACTGCTGCGCCAGATCGCGACTTACGCCAACGGCGACGCCAGAGTGGCCTATAACACCCTGGAGGCGGCCGTGGCGGCATCTCCTCCGGGTCGCCTGACGCCGGAGGCCGTGGAAGCGGCCATCGAGCGCAAGATTCTGCTTTACGACAAGGCAGGCGAAGAACACTACAACCTGATTTCCGCCCTGCACAAATCGGTTCGCTCCAGCGACGTGGACGCTGCCCTGTACTGGCTGGCGCGCATGCTGGAAGCAGGCGAGGACCGCCTTTACATCGCCCGGCGCCTGATCCGGATGGCCATCGAGGACATCGGCCTAGCCGACCCCCACGCGCTGGAACAGGCGGTGGCGGCTATGCAGGCTGTCCATTTCCTGGGCATCCCGGAAGGCGACCAGGCGCTCGCCCAAGCCACCATCTACCTGGCGCTGGCCCCGAAGTCCGATGCCGCCTACCAGGCGCTGAATCGCGCTCGCAGCGACGTACAGCAGACCATCGCCGAGCCTGTTCCCATGCACCTGCGCAACCCCGTGACCCGCGCCATGCGCGAGTGGGGCTACGGCGAAGGCTATCAGCACGCCCACGAGTTGCCCGACGCCCTGCCTGACATGCCC
>JBMFPL010000450.1:0-3035 GCA_049969115.1 Bryobacteraceae bacterium
AGAGCATGGCGTCGCGCGCGGGCGTCCGCATGGCCTTGCCCGCACGTTCGGCCACCATCAGCAGCGCGGCGGCCTGCCAGCGTCCCGCCAGCGCAAGCGGCGGAACGGCGGCCAGGTTCATCAGGTAGCCGGCGATGGTGAGCGTCCAGTAGCGGCGAGTGCGGTCGGCGAGCAGCCCCGAGACCAGGCGCAGGGCGTAGCCTGCCATTTCCCCGAAACCCGCGATGAAGCCCACAGCGGCAGCGCTGGCGCCGAGCCACGCCAGATACGGGCCCGTGATGCCGCGTGCGCCCTCGTAGGTGGCGTCCGCCAGCAGGCTCACCAGCCCGAGGAGCAAGACGAAACGCAGGCTATTGCGCGCTACCCTGTTTTCCGAGCGCACGCTCGATTTTGGCACAACCGGCGCTCAGCGCGCAGCCGGCTCGGGCATGCTTTCGCGGATGATAGCGCTGAGCCGGTCCAGCCCCCCGATGGCGCAGGAGAGGGAGTGCGCCAGCTCGCGAGCCCGCGCCGAGTCTGCCTGGTGCCTGCGAAGGGCTGTCTCCATCGCTTGCCGAATCCCGCGCACGGCCTCCCCCAGCCTGGCCTCGAGCGAGTGCTCGAACTCCTGGACGCTCCTCTGCAAGCGGCGCTTGAAGTCGTAGGCCCCGCGCGTGGCGTTGCGGTCCGGCTCTTCGGGGATGGCCTTGAGCACGCGCCTCAGCAGGTAACGCCGGAACAGGGGGCCGGGAAGCAGCAAGGGGGCGTTGCCCAGGCCCCAGTCGAGCAGCGAATCCGTGTAGTAGCCAGCGGATTCCAGCCAGGCGAGCTCGTCGGCCACTTCCACCGGTGCGATCTCGACGCCGAAAAGTTCGCCCGCGGTGCGGCGCACGCGATCGGCCAGCTCGTTGACCGATTGCTGGAAGCGGCCGGCGAGCTTGCGGAACTCTTCGAAGGCCTGATGCTCGAACTGGCGCCTCCAGGTCTCGAAAATCTCGTGGACGGTGCGGGCGATGAACCGGTCCATTTCCTCGGCCAGCTTGCGGCGCGGCAGGGAAGAGCTGGCCCGAAAGTGTTCCCGCGCGGCCTGGGTGAGGGCGGGCGCTTGCGATTCGGCGAACTCGCGAGCCGCGTTTTCGAAGGACGCCGAAAGCCGCGCCAGGCCCGCGCGCAGCAGCACCCGGTTGTCCTCGCGTTGCTGCTGGGCCAACCGGTGCTGGCGGTCGAACTCGGCGATCTTTGCCTGCAATTCCTCGAGCGGCATCTGCGCAGCCCGGATCTGCAACTTCAGGAGCATGCGCAGCTCCTCGGCCAGGGCCAGCAAGCGGCGCCCGGCGGTGAGCTGGAAGATGCGGTTCTTTTCCTCGCGCAGGAACTGTTCGAGGCGCCGTTCGATAGCGGGGAAGCCGCTGCGCTCCAGAAGCAGCCGGTCGCCCTTTTGCCGGGCTTCCAGCACCTGCCGCGCCGAGACGGCGAAGATCTGGCTCCCGTCCAGGGGCACGCCGGCCGGCAACGAGCGCCGGGTGAATTCGAGAACTTCCTCGAGATGGTCGTGGTCCACCGTATCGGCCTTGTTCATAACCACGAAGATGCAGCCCACCTGCTGACCCAGATCCTTCAGGAACTCGATCTCAGCCGCGGTCAGCGGCGGCTCCGGCGAGGTGATGAAGATGGCCGCGTCCGTCCTGGGCAGGAAGTCGGAAGTGACCTGCGTGTTGTGCTCGTAGACGCTGGCCACCCCTGGCGTGTCAATCAACGTGACCGCGCCCGCCAGGTAAGGGCTGGGATGGAAAACATCCACGTAAGCCACCTGCCTGGCGTTGCGCGGGTTGCCCTTTTCGGTCACGTAGTCAGGCAGCCGGTCGGGCTGAATTTCAGCCGTGCGCCCGTCCAGGAAGTGGACCACGCCGCGCGGTGTGGTCCCGTAGCGCAGCACCGTGACCACGGAGGTCAGAGGGAGCACGGCCATGGGCAGGACCGCGTCGCCCAGCAGTGCGTTCAGGAACGTGGTCTTGCCACGCTTAAACTGGCCGACCACGACCAGGTGAAAGCGATTCCGTTCCAGGCGCTGGGCCAGCTCGGAGCAGGCCGAAGCGATCGCTTCCTGTTGATGCCGGATGGCGAGCGACTGGAGCTGGCGTGCAGCGTTGGAAAGTTTTGTGGCGGTGTCAGCGCTAGCTACCATAAGACTTTACAACTCCTGATAGGTTTGTTTTGGGGAATCACCGGGAGGGCCGCCGGGTAGGCATCTCCTACAGCGATTCCGCCACCGTAGGAGTTATTGGCCGCTCGGCGCGGCGGTTAATGGCGAACTCCACCGCCACTAAAGTTCTAGCGCACCCGTTCTTATCAGCTGGTGGCACCCCGGTTTTGGGCATAATAGTTGCTCCGACTCGGAAAGTTATGCACCGAATGCGCTCTGTGCTAACCCTAACCTGCGCGCTTTCGCTGGCCTGGCCCGCGCGCTCCCAGGATGCAAGCAAGGCGCTGACCCTGGACGACTGCCTGCGCATGGCGATGGCGGCGCGGTCCTCGGCCACCGTCGCGCGCCGGCAAGTCGAGATCGCGCGCTACGGCCTGAGGCAGACCCGCGCCGGCTTCCTTCCTCAAGCCCGGCTGGCCAACGGCTTCATTTACAACAGCCCCCTGCTGTGGGACCGCAGCATGTTCAGCTTCATTCCGCTGAACGCCATTCGCGAGTACACGTCGCTGTTCACGACCGAGCTCGAACTGGACACTTCGGGCAGGTTGCGGGCCGAACGTGCCATGGCGGGCGCCGAGCTCGCCGCAGCGCGGGCCGCGCTCGAACTGGGCGAGCGCGACTTGAGGCGCGCGGTCACCGCCGCCTACCTGCGGGCCTTGCTGGTGCGCCACGTGGCCGGCGTGATCCGCGAATCGCTGGCCGAGGCGCAGGATTTTTACCGGCGCGTGCAACTGCTGTGCGAGCATGGCGAGGCAGCGCGGGCGGATGTCTTCAAAGCGCAGGCCGCCGCCGCGTTTCTGGAACAGAGGCTGGCGGCGGCCGAGTTGGAGGCCCGCCTTGCTGCGCAGGAGCT
>JBMFPL010000451.1:0-3027 GCA_049969115.1 Bryobacteraceae bacterium
CTGACCGCAGGCGAGCGGGAACCACCACCGGCCGCGCAGCGCGAAACCATCGTGCCCGAGAACCTCCGCCGCGAGTGGGGCGATTTTGTGTGGTGGGATCGCACCGCCGGTGTGCCGCGCGTTCTCACCCGGGACATGGTGGGGCGCTATTCCACGGTGGGCGATGCCTTGCTGGAAGGCGCTGTCGAGGTCGCGCTCGCCCACGGCCGGCGCGTCCGCTGCCGCCCCGTCTTCGATCTCATTCGCGACTATGTCGCGCACTTCGATCCCCGGACGGTGGAGCAGATCACCTGGGCGCCCGCCGCCACCATCGAAGAACTGGCTCGCGATCTGGCTCGCCATCCCGGCACCACGCTGTTTGCCGTGGGCATGGGGCCCAACCAGTTCTTCAACAACGACAACAAGGATCGCGCCATCTTCCTGCTGGCTTCCCTGACCGGCAACGTGGGACGCGTGGGCGGCAACGTGGGCTCCTATGCCGGCAACTACCGCGTGGCCTTGTTCAACGGCGCTCCCCAGTACATCAACGAAAATCCGTTCGACATCGAGCTGGATCCCTCACGGCCCGCTCGGGTGCGGCAGTACTGGCGACCGGAATCCGCACATTACTACAATCACGAGGACCATCCCCTGCGCGTGGGCAAACGCCTGCTGACCGGCAAGACTCACATTCCCACGCCCACCAAGGCGTTATGGTTCGCCAACGCCAACTCCATCCTGGGCAACGTCAAGTGGCACTACAACACCGTGATCAACGTGCTGCCGAGGATCGAGTTGATCGCCGTGCAGGAGTGGTGGTGGACGGCGTCCTGCGAGTGGGCGGACGTGGTCTTCGGCGTCGACTCCTGGGCCGAGCTCAAGCATCCCGACATGACCGCGTCGGTCACCAACCCCTTCTTGCAAATCTTCCCACGCACGCCGCTGCCCCGCATCTTCCGCACCCTGGGCGATATCGAAGTGCTGGCGCTGGTGGCCTCGGAACTGGCCCGACTGACCGGCGACCGCCGATTTGAAGACTACTGGAAGTTCGTGCGCGAAAACCGCACCGACGTGTATCTGCAACGCATCCTCGATCACTCCACCAACACCCGCGGCTACCGCATTCAAGAGCTGGAAGCGCGCGCCCGCGAGGGCATTCCCGCGCTGCTGATGAGCCGGACCACCCCCAAGGTCGTTGGCTACGAGCAGGTCACCGACTCGGTCCCCTGGTACACCAAGACGGGACGGCTCGAGCTGTACCGCGAGGAAGACGAGTTCATCGAAGCGGGCGAGAATCTGCCCGTGCACCGAGAACCGGTCGACTCCACCTTCTACGAACCCAACATCATCGTCGCTGCCCCCCACGAAGCCCTGCGCCCTGCCCGCCCCGAGGACTACGGCGTCTCGGGCGACGATCTTTCCTGCGAGGTCCGCTGTGGCCGCAACCTGGTGCTGAGCTGGGATCAAGCGGCGCGCACTCAGCATCCGCGCGCCCGCGAGGGCTTCCGCTTCATCTTCCACACGCCCAAGTACCGCCACGGCAGCCACACCACGCCCGTGGACACCGACATGATCGCCATCCTCTTCGGTCCCTTCGGCGACATTTACCGGCATGACAAGCGCAGTCCTTTCGTCACCGAAGGCTACGTGGACATCAACCCGGCCGATGCGCGCGCGCTGGGAATCGAGGACGGCGACTATGTCTGGATTGACCCCGATCCCGAAGACCGGCCCTTCCGCGGCTGGCAACGCAACTCTCGCGATATGCAGTTCGCACGGCTGTTGTGCCGGGCGCGCTACTATCCCGGCACCCCGCGCGGCGTCACCCGCATGTGGTTCAACATGTACGCGGCCACACCCGGCTCGGTCGAGGGCCAGCGGATACGGCCCGACGGGCTGGCCAAGAATCCTCGCACCAATTACCAGGCCATGTTCCGTTCCGGCTCGCACCAGTCGGCCACACGCGGCTGGCTCAAGCCCACCTGGATGACGGACTCGCTGGTGCGCAAGAACCTCTTCGGACAGAGCATCGGCAAGGGCTTCCTGCCCGACGTGCACTGCCCCACAGGTGCGCCTCGCGAAGCCATCGTGCGAATCAGCCGCGCCGAGCCCGGGGGCTTGGAGGGGCGCGGCCTCTGGCGCCCGGCGGCGCTGGGACTTAGACCTCGCTACGAATCCACCGAGATGAAGAAATACCTGGCCGGCGGTTTCCTCATCCGCCCGGAGGAAAAGTAACCATGGCGCGAGTCTATAACTGGCAGATCGGCCGCGAAATGTCCTACTGGTATCCCGAGAGCAGGCCCCAACGGCAATGGGCGGCCGTCTTCGACATCAACAAGTGCATCGCCTGCCAGACTTGCACCCTGGCCTGCAAGACCACTTGGACCTCGGGCCGCGGCCAGGAGTACATGCTCTGGAATAACGTGGAAACCAAGCCGTACGGTTTCTATCCCCTGGCCTGGGATGTCAAATTGCTCGCTATGCTCCACGGCCAGCGCTGGAACGGCTCGCGCTATGAGGGCGCCACCATCTTCGAGTCCGCGCCCGCCGCCGAGCGCGTGCTGGGCTGGCGGCCCGACGCCGCCGATTACGCCTATCCCAATGTCGGCGAGGATGACTGCGCCGGCGAGATCGCTTGCGGGGCGTCCCTGCCGCTTCCCCACGCCACCTGGTTCTTTTACCTGGCCCGCATTTGCAACCACTGCACTTATCCGGCTTGCCTGGCCGCCTGTCCGCGCGGCGCCATTTACAAGCGGCCCGAGAACGGCATCGTGCTGGTGGATCAGAGCCGCTGTCGCGGCTACCAGGAATGCGTGAAGGCGTGTCCGTACAAGAAAGTCTTCTTCAATCCCATGACGGGCACCTCCGAGAAATGCATCGCCTGCTTCCCCAAGATCGAGCAGGGACTCCAGCCGCAATGTTTCGTCAACTGCATCGGCAAGATACGCATGGCGGGATGGATCTCCACCCCCGCCAAAGCCCGCCCCGATAACCCGCTGGATTATCTGGTGCACGTGCGCAAGATCGCTCTGCCCCTGTTTCCGCAAT
>JBMFPL010000452.1:0-3016 GCA_049969115.1 Bryobacteraceae bacterium
ACCAGCTCGCTGAAGCGCACCAGCAACTGCTCGAGCGCCGCCAGGTCCACTGGCTTGCGGCCGCGCACGCCCTTGAGCGCGGTATAAATTTTCGTCTGCTCCATCATACGGCGGGCCAGCGTGGTGGTCAACGGCGGCAGTCCCAGCGCCCGGTCGCGGAACACTTCGACCAACTGGCCGCCCATCCCGAACAGGACCACCGGCCCGAACTGCGGGTCTATGGAGGATCCCACGATCAGCTCGTAGCCCTCCAGTTTCACCATGGGCTGCACGGTGACGCCCAAGAAATGCTCGGCGCCCGCTTTTTCGCTGACCGATTTTTGGATCCGCCGCCATGCGGCGCGCACCGCATCCGCGTTCTCCAGGTTCAGCGCCACGCCGCCGACGTCGGTTTTGTGGGTGATCGTTTCCGAGTGCAGCTTGACCACCACCGGGTAACCCAACTCCTCGGCGTGCCGCACGGCCTCGTCTTCCGAGGGGGCGACACGCGCCTCCACGGTCGGGATCCCGTAAAGGGCCAGCAGCCGTTTAGATTCGTACTCGGTGAGAATGGTGCGGCCCTGCTTGCGGACCTGCTGGATCATCTGTTCGGCTTGCAGACGGCCGGCTTCGGATTTGGGGTCTTCCACCGCCGCGGGCGTTTCGTAAAGGCCGCGCAGGTTGTAGGTCATGCGCCACATATAAACGAAGGCGCGCGCTGCCGTATCCGGGTAGGGGAATGTGGGGATGCCCGCGCGGTTGAGGATCTCCTCGCCCGCCGCCACTTCCACGCCGCCCATCCAGCTAGCCAGGATGGGCTTGTTGTCCACGCGCGCGTAGGCCCGCACCATCTCGGCCGTGCGGGTGGGATCGGTCATGGCTTGCGGGGTGAGGATCACCAGCAAGCCGTCGGAGTTGGGGTCCCGGGCCGCGATCTCCAGCGCCTTGGCGTAGCGCTCGGGATCAGCGTCGCCGATGATGTCAATCGGGTTGTTGTGGCTCCAGGTAGGCGGCAGCACCTTGTTGAGGGCCTCCATGGTCTCCGGCGCCAGTTGGGCCACTTCGGCGCCGTTCAGCACCAGCGCGTCGGTAGCCAGCACCGCGGGGCCGCCCGCGTTGGCCACGATTGTCAGCCTCGGCCCTGCCGGCCGCGGCTGCTTGGCCAGCACCTCCGCCATGTAGAACAGGTCGGCGATGGTGTTGACGCGCAGCACCCCGCTGCGGCGGAAGGCCGCTTCCAGCACCTCGTCGCTGCCCGCCAGCGAGCCGGTGTGCGAGGCGGCAGCGCGCGCCGCTGCTTCCGTGCGGCCCGGTTTGATGACGATGATGGGTTTGGAAAGCGCCACCTCGCGCGCGGCGGAAATGAAGGAGCGCGCGTCGCCGATGGTCTCCATGTACAGCAGGATGCTGTGGGTGCGGGGGTCATTGCCCAGGTAGTCAATCAGGTCGCCCCAGCCGACGTCAGCCATTGAACCGATCGAAATGAATGCCGAAAAACCGACCTGCTCGCGAAGGCTCCAGTCGAGCACCGCCGTGCACAGGGCGCCGCTCTGGCTGATGAAGCCCACGTTGCCGGGCAGCGCCATGGAACGGGCGAAGGTGGCGTTCAACCCGGTCAGTGGGCTCATTATTCCCAGGCAGTTCGGCCCGATGATCCGCATCCTCGCCTTGCGCGCTTCTTCCACCACGCGGCGTTCCAGCTCAGCGCCTTCCGGGCCGACTTCCTTGAAGCCGGCCGAGATCACCACCGCGGCGCGCACCCCGGCTTCGCCGCACTCGCGAATGATGCCGGGAATGGTGGGCGCGGGCGTGATCACCACCGCCAGGTCCACCTTCTCGGGCACTGCCTTGATGTTCGGGTAGGCCTTGACCCCCAGCACGCTGGCGCGGCGAGGGTTCACCGGGTAGACGGTGCCCCCGAAGGGACTGGTGATGAGATTCCACAGCACCGTGCGGCCCACGCTCCCGGGATTCTCGGTGGCCCCGATCACCGCCACCGATTCCGGCCGGAAAAAAACATCCAGCGGATGTTCGCGCAGTCGCAGGATGTCCTGCGCCGAGTCAACCGAGGGCTGCTTGACCTTTTTCATCGGAGGATTCATGGTCTGGCTTCCTTCCTCGGGCCGGGCCGCTGTTATCGGCCGCGGCCTCAATGCATGATCGAAAAGAAATCATCTTCGGTTTGCGGGCGGCAGGCAGGCCAGGCCGCTGTCTGGCCGGCCTGCGCCACCCTCTCTATCAATGCTTGCACTTCTTCGAGCAGTGGGGGCAGGGCGTTCTCCACTTCGGGCGAGAGGTTGGGACTGGAGAAGGACCGCGCCCCGATGCTGAACAAGACCGCTTCCGGTCGCTGCCCATAGAGCCGTTCGGCCAGCGTCAGGAGCGCTCCCGGCGTGAGGTGATGCGAAAACGGCCCACTGCCCGCCACTGGCTCCAGCCGCTGGCAACTCACTGCGCCGGGCGGGATCTCGACGCTCGCATCCAGAAAAATGACCAGCGCGGCTCCCGCCGCCTCGGCGGCCAGCTCCGGCGTCAATTGCCGGCAGGTCAGCACGCGGGCCCGAGCGCCTGCCGGGGATGCGGCCAGCGCTTCCGCCGCTCGCCACCCCGCCCCGTCATCGCCGGCCAGCGGGTTGCCATAGCCGATCACCAGCACGTTCATTCGCTGCGATGCACCTCGTCCAGCAGTTCTCCGCGGGGTCCCCGCAACTCGATGCACAGCACCATCCGCCCCACGGCGTGCGTGGAGCAGCTCAAGCACGGATCGAACGCGCGGATCACCGCCTCCACCCGGTTCAAGGCCCCTTCGCTCAGGCAGTTGCCGTTCACGAAACGCCGCGCAGCCTGCAAGATGCCCCGGTTCATGGCCAGGTTGTTGTGACCGGTGGCGATGATGAGGTTGGCCCACTGGATGACGCCTGCCTCGTCCACGCGGTAGTGGTGGATGAGCGTCCCCCTGGGCGCTTCGGCCACTCCGATGCCCTCGGGATGATTCGCCGCCGCGTGCGCCCTCACCTGCCGGCTCAGGATCTGCCGG
>JBMFPL010000453.1:0-3001 GCA_049969115.1 Bryobacteraceae bacterium
GCTTACCAGGGGACGAGTCTGGCGCCCGGGTGGTCCGGGCGCAAGTTTCAGGGTTCCGATGGATGAAATGAGAAGAAGCAACCGGCAATGTCTCGGGGAGCAGGGAGCAGGCAAACGGTAACAACGCTCAATCCTTTGGTTCGTTGACTCGCCCTCACCGCGCTTGTCCTGAGCGCCTGGCGGCCCTGGCCGGCGGGCGCCCAGACTTTCGGCGCCAGCCTGTCGGGCAATGTCACCGACGCTTCCGGCGCGGCGGTGCCCAACGTCACCATCACCGCCATCAACGCCGCCACCAACATCAAGACGGAAACGCGCAGCGACGACACCGGCCACTATGTGATCACCCCGCTCCAGCCCGGCCTTTACACGCTGGAAGCCAGCGCTCCCGGCTTCAAGAAGTTCGTGCGCACCGGCATCGAGCTGGTGGTGGCGCAGCAGGCCCGCGTGGACATCGTCATGGAGGTGAGCGAAATCACGGAGCGGATCACGGTGGAGGCTGCGGTTTCCACCATCGAGACGGCATCCTCGACCATCGCCAAGCTGGTGTCCAACCGGGCCATCCTGAACCTGCCGCTGAACACGCGCAACGTTTACTCGCTGATCTATCTGACGCCCGGGGTGGCGGGCTCGATCGGTAACAACTACAACAGCATGAATTACTCGGTCAACGGGGCGCGCACCTCGATGATGGAGACGCTGATTGACGGGGCCACCGCCTCGCATCCCACCGTGCAAGGTTACTCGGGCATTTCGGCCTTTCCCAGCGTCGACGCCATCGGCGAGTTCAAGGTGTTGGGCGCCAACTTCCCGGCCGAGTACGGGCGCACTGCGGGTAGCGTGCTCAACGTGGTCTACAAGTCAGGCACCAATGAATTCCACGGCTCGGCCTACGAGTTCCTGCGCAATTCCAAGATGGACGCCAACACCTTTTACAACAACATGCGCGGCATCCCGCTGGCCAGCTTCAAGCGCAGCCCGTACGGCGGCACGCTCGGCGGGCCGATCCGCAAAGACCGCACCTTCCTCATGAGCTCGTACGAAGGCCTGCGGCAGCGGAGCTTTACCTCACGCACCACCACCGTGCCCACGGCGCTGCAACGGGCCGGTGACTTTTCGCAGACCTACGCACGCCCCAATAACCCGGTGATCATTTACGATCCTTTCACCACGCGTCCTTCCGGCAGCGGCTACGTGCGCGATCCCTTCCCCCGCAATGTACTTCCCACCGGCCGTCAGAATCCCGTGGCGCGCAATATCATGAAGTATTACCCGCAGCCGAATACCCAGGGGGCGCCTTACACGGAGGCCAACAATTACTACGCGCAGGGCTCCACGCATCTGGACATAGACCAGATTGACGGCCGCTTCGATCACAACTTTTCGGCCACTCGCCGTTTCTTCGTGCGCTATTCCTACCGCAACCAGGATAACCTCCCGCCCGTGCTCTGGCCGCAGGAACTCAAGGCTGCCGAGACTAACAACAACGAGCGCAACCGCATGCACAACGGCGTGATTGATTACACGATGACGCCGGGGCCCGCCACCGTGATCACCTTCCGCGGCGCGCTGGCGCGGAGCCTGTATCTTTACGAGAACCTCGGCCTGGGCTTCCTGGCCTCCTCGCTGGGCTTCCCCGCCGCGCTGGACACGGCGGGCGGGCTGCCCATGTTCCCGCGCATCCAGGCCTCAAACTACACCACCCTGGGCAATCAGGACAACCGTCGCAACGCCTTCATGACTTATACGGTGCAGGGCAGCGTCACCCGGCTCAAGGGACCGCACACCTTCAAGACCGGTTACGAAGGCCGCCTGATCCGGGCCAACAACCGCGAGTCGCGGGCGGCCTCGGGAACCTTCGCCTTCACCGCCGCCTTCACCCAGGGACCCGATCCCAACCGGGCCGCCTCTAACCGGGGCAATTCCATCGCCAGCCTGCTGTTGGGCACTGGCAGCAGCGGCTCGCTCATCCAGAACTTCAAGGACGCGGCCACGCAGAGCACTTACCACGCCCTCTATTTCCAGGATGACTGGCGGGTCACTCGCCGACTTACCCTGAACCTGGGCGTACGTTACAATCTGGATACCCCGCGCATCGAGCGCTATAACCGGATGAACTACTTCGACCCGTTCGCGCGCTCGCCGCTGGCCGACAAGGTGCCGGGATACTCGAACCTGACCGGCGGCCTGGTGTTCGTCGGGGTGGAAGGCCGCCCGCGAACCCAGTACATCATGGACAAGAACAACCTGGCGCCCCGTTTCGGCTCCACTTACCAGGCCACGGCAAACACGGTCATCCGCGGGGGCTACGGCCACGTCTTCGCCATCTCGCTCCAGCAGGCGCATGGCACGGTGAGGCCCTTCGGTTTCCGCACGGAGACTCCGTGGGTGACCTCGATTGGCGGGATCACGCCCCTTTACCTGCTCTCGAACCCCTTCCCGCAGGGCTTCCAGAAGCCCCCGGGAGCTTCGCAAGGGCTGCTGACGCAGGTGGGGGCGAACATCCAGGCGCCGCTGCGCGAGACCCTGACGCCCTGGTACATGCGGTGGAACTTCAACATCCAGCGCAACCTGCCCGCCCAGGTGCTGCTGGAGGTGGCCTATGTCGGCACGCGCGGGCTGCAACTTTCGCGCAACGACGAAAGCGGGTTGAGCCTGAACCAGGTTCATCCCATGTACATGTCCTGGGGGAGCAAGCTGAACCAGACCGTGGACAATCCTTTCTACGGGATCGTCAACAGCGGCGTGCTGGCGACGCCCAAAATCAGCATCGCCCAACTGCTGCGGCCTTAGCCGCAGTTCACCGACGTGATCCCGCTGTACTCGACCGGCGCTTCCTCGAACTACCATTCGCTGCAAACCACGTTCAGCCGGCGCTTCTCGCGCGGGGTGTACTTCGAAGGCAGCCACACCTGGGCCAAGGCGATTCACGAGGGCCTCAGCCACCAGGACAGCTACAACATGAGGGCCTCTCGCTCGCTGGCCGAGTACGACATCGCCCATC
>JBMFPL010000454.1:0-2990 GCA_049969115.1 Bryobacteraceae bacterium
CTAAGTTCGCTCGGCAAGGTGACCTCCATCGATATCACCATTCCGCCCCCCAGGCAGGCGCGGGCGGGCGAGGCTACGCCCGAAGCTGCCGCCCGCGGCCGCCGGCTCCTGGCACGTGCGCGGGATGCCGTGGGCGGGCAGGAGCGGATCAGGGCGGTCAAGGAGTACACGATGGCGGCTGACCTGACTCTGAGCATACCGCAGGGCGAGTTCTCCATGCAGACGGAAACCACCGTGAACCTGGGCGGTCGCATGCTTGCCAGAATGACCACCCCCATGGGCGAGGTCAGCCAGGGCTACGATGGCCAGGCCGCGTGGATGCGGACGCCGCAGGGCGTGCGCGAGATTCCCGCTTCGCAGCGCGGCGAGGTGGAAAGCAGCTTTTTCCGCGACACCCTGCGGTTGCTGCGCGATTTCGAAGCGGCAGGCGTGAGCGTGCAAGCTTTGGGAGAAGAGGAGCTGGAGGGCAGGAAGACCGAGGCTGTCCTGGTGCATAACCAGGCCGGCAACTATCAGGTGAAGTTATACCTCGATCCCGCTACCGGCCTGCCCGCCGGCAAGAGTTACACCGCGGCATTGATGGGTGCGCCCGGCGAGATGCGCGAGGTCTACGCCGACTGGCGCGAGAGTGGCGGGCTGAAGTTCCCCTACAAGACGACACTTTACCGCGACGGCCGGAAAATCGGCGAAAGCGTGGTCCACGAGGTGAAGGTCAACCCAGGCTTGCCCGACAGCGCTTACCGCAAACCCGAGTGAGCCGCTGCTGACCCTGGTTGCCGCGGCGGCCGGGCGAGCACCCAAGCCAGCAGCAGAAAGGCCGAAGCCGACAAGGCCATCGCCAGCGCTGGCGGCGCCTCGAGCCGGCCTGCGCCGATCATCTCAGCGAGCGAAGGGATTCTCGGATCGAGCGCTGCCGCCGCCAGGGCGATGCCCAGAACCGCCTCGCCCGCGATCAAGCCGGAAGCAATCAGGGTCCCACGCTCCTCGGCTTCCGCGCGCAGGCCGCGTCTTGCCGCCATGCCGTCCGCTATCCAGCGGATCAGGCCACCGGCGAAGATCGCGGCCACCGTCTTGAAAGGCAGGTACATCCCCACCGCCACCAGCATGGGCGAGCGCACGCCGGCCAGAATCATCACCGCGCCCAGCGCGGCGCCTGCGGCCAGGAGGCCCCAAGCCATTTCCCCGCCCACGATGCCCTGCGCCAGTTGAGCCATGAGGCCTGCTTGCGGGGCTGGCAGGTCTACGCCGCCAATCCCGCCCGTAGCCTGATTGGCCCGATCGAGAACGATGATGGGCGCAAGCAGGAAAAACGAGAGCAACCCGACCGCAACGATTTCCACTAATTGCATTTTCCAAGGCGTTCCGCGCAGCAAATGCCCTGCCTTGAGGTCCTGGGCCAGCGAGCCCGCCACGCAGCATGCGCAGCAAACTACCGCGGCCACGCCGAGCACGGCCGCCACGCCTTCCGCGCCGCGCACTCCCGCGCCCAGCATGACCGCCGCGGCCAGCACCAGGACGGCCAGCGTCAGGCCCGAAACCGGTTGGTTTGAGCTTCCCACCAGGCCCACCAGATAGGCGCCCACAGCGGAGAGCAGAAAACCCGCCACGATCATGATCGCGGTGGCCGCCATCGCCGCTCCCACGCGATGCGTGAAGTGGTAGTAGATTCCAGCGACCGGCACGATGCACGCCGCCAAACCAGCCAGGATCCAGCGCGGCGCCAGATCGCGCTCCACCCGCTCCGTCAGCATGGGTGCCCCGCGCCGGGCTTTCCACAAACCGGCCATCGAGCGCCAGAGAGCCTCGCGCATTGAGTACAGCGTGTAGAGCGCCGCCACCAGCATCGCGCCCACCGCCACGGGTCGCACTACGCCCCGCCACACCGCGTAGGCCGCGACATCCCAGTTCACCGGCGCGCCGCTGCCCAGCCTGTGCAGCAGATCGGGATCGAAGAACAGCAGCATAGGGATCAGCACCCACCACGCCAGGATCCCGCCCGCTGCGTTGATCGCCGCCACGCGGGGCCCCACGATGTATCCGATGCCCAGTAGGGCGGGCGACAGGCTCGGCGTGCTCCAGGGCAGGCCTCCCAGGTGCTGGACCTGGGCCAGCGGGTGTTGGGCTGGATCCGAGTGCCGCACCAGCGCGCGCGAAAACTCGACGAAGCCGCTGACCGACTCGCGCAGCAGGGGCAGGCCGCGATCGCTTTTGAGCAGCTCCATGATCGCTGCCAGGCCCATCGCGCCAAAAAGCCTGTGTGATGCGGCGCCCGCGCGTTCCCCGGCGCGCACGATTTCCGCGCTGGCCACGCTTTCCGGCCAGGGCAGTTCCGCCTCCACGCAAAGGGGCTGGCGCAGCGCAATCACGAAGAACACGCCCAGCAGCCCGCCTGTCAGCAGGATCAGGGAGGCTTCCCAGTAATGTCTTGCGAGGTCTTCCCAGAGCCTGCGCCCGCCGATGCGGACCAGTGTGAACGCGGGGATGGTGAAGATGGCGCCAGCTACCAGCGCCTCGCCCACCGAGGCCGCCGTGCGCACGATATTCTGCTCGAGCACGCTGCCGCGCAGCCAGGGTGAGCGGAACGCAGCCAGCGCGATCACGGCCGCGGGGATCGTGGCCGCCACGGTCTGCCCGGCTTTCATCCCCAGGTAGGCGTTGGCCGCGCCGAACACGAACGCCAGCAACAAGCCGAGGGCGACCGCTTTGAAAGTAAGTTCGGCCGGTTCAGCCGGCCCACAGGAGCGCATAAATTAAAATTACGAGACTAGCAGGGGCGCGCTCAGAACGACTTGCCTGGCCCGCGACCACGCCGCGCGGGGCCGCCGCGCCACAACGGCCGTCCCACCTCGTCGCGCAGCCGCAAGGTTCGCTTCTGCTCGACCAGCGTCACAGCTGCCGCCACCAATTCTCTGCCCTGGTCGGAAATGCGGAAGCCCCTGACGATCACCTGTTGGCCCGCCCTAGGATTGAAATCGTTCTCGATGAGGTAC
>JBMFPL010000455.1:0-2990 GCA_049969115.1 Bryobacteraceae bacterium
GGCCCTCCTCCCATCCGGATTCCGAGTAGTTGCGCTGCGCCGCGCGGTTGGAGGCGAACACCTCCCAACAACCCCTGCGCCCGCAACCGCACAGCGGGCCCTCCGGATCCAGACAGACGTGGCCGAACTCGCCCGCCATCTGGTTGTGGCCGCGGATCAGCTCGCCGTTGAGAAGCAATCCCGCGCCGATGCCTTCGGAAACCGTGACCACCACCAAATCGCGCACGCCCTGGTGATCCCCGTACCAGGCCTCAGCCAGAGCGCAGGCATTGGCTGCATTCTCCAGCCAGACTTGCAGTCCCGTGGCGCGTTCGATGGGAGTGCGCAAATCCCAGGGAACCCACTTCAGGTTGGGGGCGAACACCAGCCGCCCGGAGCCGGGCTCACAGCGTCCCGGCAAGCTGATCGCGACGCCCTCGAAGATCATGTCAGGATGGGTGCTCAGCAGGCGTTGGAGGCGCCGGCCCAGCTCTTCCACCGCAGCGCCGGGTTCGGCCGGCGTGGCGAACATCTCCTGGGAAAGGAACCGCCCATGCACGTCGGCCAGGGCCGCGGTGATCCGGCTGGGGCGGATGTCAACGCCGATGGCGGCGCGCTGCTCGTTCAAGCGCAGGAAGGTGGGACGGCGGCCGCGCGCCAGCCTCCCCGTGCTTCCCTCCACCACCCAATGGTCCTCGAGCAGCTGCTCCACGATGAGCGAGACGGTGCTGCGCTGCAATCCGGAAAGGCGCGCCAGATCCGCCCGCGAGATGGGTTGCCGGCGACGGATCAGACCGAGCAAAAGCCGCTTGTTGATGTCGCGGACCACCTCCGCGGATGCAGCCTGCGTTTGGAGGGTGCCGGCCGCCCGGCGCGCCCCGTCGGCTTGGGTGACTTCGCGCTTTCGTTGTACCATTGAACTAAATCATATGAAGATCGTCGCTCTCCGCGCCATTCCTGTGAGCGTCCCCCTTCGAGCCCCCTTGCGGCACGCCAACGGCTGCCACTGGGGCCGATTCGTCCGCACCATCGTCGAGCTGGAGACGGACAACGGCCTGGTCGGCCTGGGCGAAATGGGAGGCGGCGGCCAGGCCGACGACCCGCTATTTGCCTCCTTGAAAGAAGCGGTGCTGGCAATGGATCCTGCGCGCCTGGAAGAGCTCCGCTTCCGCGTCGCCAACCCCACGGCTTCTTTGTACAACAACCGCACGCAGGCCGTGGCGGCGCTCGAGTTTGCTTGCCTGGACATCCTCGGCCAGGCCTGGGGCGCGCCCGTGAGCGAGCTGCTCGGCGGACGCCTGCGCGATCGCGTGCACTTCGCTTCCTATTGCTTTTTTCGCTATCCGGGGCCCGATGGCGAGGGCGAGGTGCGCACGCCCGAGCAGATGGTGCGCTACGTGGCCCAGCTCAAGCAGCGCTTCGGCTTTACCACCCACAAGATCAAAGGCGGCGTCTTCCCGCCCGAATACGAACTGGAAGTGGTGCGCGCCGTGGCTGCCACTTTTCCCGGCGACCGGCTGCGCTTCGATCCCAACAGCGTCTGGTCGGTGGAACAGGCGGCGCGCTTCGCGCTGGCTTTCCGGCAACTCGACCACGAGTACCTGGAAGATCCTGTGTTCGGCCTGAATGGCTTCCGCCGCCTGCGCTCGTTGGTCCCCATTCCGCTCGCCACCAATACGGTGGTGGTCAACTTCGAGCAACTCGCCGCCAACGTCCTGGCGCCGGCCGTGGACGTGGTTCTGCTGGACACGACGTTTTGGGGCGGCATCCGGCCGTGCCTGAAGGCCGCCACCATTTGCGAGACTTTCCAGCTCGGCGTGGGCATTCACTCATCCGGCGAGCTCGGCATCCAGCTCGCCACCATGTTGCACCTCGCCGCGGTACTGCCGAATCTGACCTTCGCCGCCGACGCCCACTACCACCACCTGGCCGACGACATCATCGAAGGCGGCCCGCTCCGCTACGAGGAGGGTACGATCGCCGTCCCGAAAGGCCCCGGCTTGGGAGTCAGGCTGGATCGCGAGAAGCTCGCCCGCTACCATGACATGTACCGGCGCCTGGGGCCTTATCCGTACGATCGCGATCCCCTGCGGCCGGGCTGGATCCCGCTCGTCCCCAACGAGCGCTGGGCCGATCCGGCCGACGACCGCGTTCCCGATCTGGCTCCTCGGGCGCCTGTGCGATTCTGAAGCCTGGGAGGGCGAACGGGCATGCTCAGGAAGTCGTGGATGCTGTGGATAGGCCTGACCTGCTGGAAGGCGGCGGCCGAGGATGGCTACGATGCGTGGCTGCGCTACGCGCCCATCCGCGCTCCCGCGATGCGCCAGCTTTACGATGGGCTGCCGGCGGCGGTCTTTGTTGCAGGACGGAACGAAGTCCTGGATTCAGCCCGCGAGGAGCTGATCCGCGGCCTGCGTTCGATGCTGGGACGGGCGCTCCGCGTGGAAGAATCTCTGCCCGCCGAGCCTGCCATCGTGCTTGCCGCAGGCGAGGCGCTGCCTGGGATGACTGCTCTGGCTCGCGCCGCCGCCGGCCTCGATCCCGAAGGGTTCCAGATCACGTGGATCGCGCATCAGGGCCGGCGGCATCTGGCGATCGTTTCGCCCACCGAGCGCGGCGTTCTCTACGGCGTCTTCACCTTGTTGCGGCACGTGGCCTTGCACCGGCCAATCGAAGGCCTTCACCTGCGCGAGGCGCCCTACGCGCGCGTGCGTTGGGTCAATCACTGGGACAACCTCGACGGGACCATCGAGCGGGGTTACGGCGGCCGGTCCCTGTTCTTCGAGGGCGGCCGGGTGCGCGAGGATCTCACCGCTGTCCGCGATTACGCGCGGCTGCTGGCTTCGCTCGGCATCAATGGCTGTTCGATCAACAACGTGAATGCCGACGCGCGCGTCATCACTGCCGAGTTCCTCCCGCAACTGCGTCGCATCGCGGCCATCTTTCGCGCCTGGGGAATCCGGATGGCGCTTGCGATCGACTTCAGCAGCCCGCGCCGCATCGGTGGCCTG
>JBMFPL010000456.1:0-2959 GCA_049969115.1 Bryobacteraceae bacterium
GGTAAGGATGATCGGCGGTTCGCAGGGTGAAGACGCGGCCCGCAGGTGCCAGCAGCGCGTCCGCCTGTCCTTCGCGGATCGCTTCCAGCGCCTGCTCGGCCGCGGCCAGCTTGGCCCGCAGCCGTTCGAGCTCTCTCGTCAGCGCTTCGCTCATCTCCGCTCCCTGCCCTTGGCCGGGCTCGGCCGGAACTGACCGGTTTCGGTCCGGGCCCCGGTTGCCGGCGCGCGTTCGGGGCCGTCCGCCGCCAGCCGCGCTTGAGTCCGAGGTCGTCAAGTACTGCCTCAGGAGGCTGTTCGAGGCCCGCGCCAGCCGCGTTCGGCCCCGAGCTCGGCGGCCTGGAGGGGCCCGCTGGGGCGGCGCCCGCACCAGCAACGCTGGATCTCCGGCCCGACCGCCCCACAGTTTCCAAGCGGCTCAGCCGGCCACCATGCGGTGGACGACACCGCGTGCTAGTCACCGCCCGCCTTAAAGGCCGCCCGGGGCTGTCGCGCGACGGCCACCCGCGACCCAGTCATCCCCGCGCCAGGCCGAGCGCTTGACGGAGCCGCCGGCGGTCGGCCAGTTCTGCAACCAGCCGGCGCACCACGCCGCGAGATCTCTCCACCAGCGTGGGCGTAACCAGCACGCCATCCTGCTCGGCCTGCTCAGCCTGCTGATAAACGTCAATGATTTCCAGTTCGCAGCCTTCGCCCAGCTCGTCGCAGATTGCCTTCAAATTCTGGACCGCACGGACGGACCGGGGCGTGGCGCCACTGATGTAAAGCCGGATCAGACGCCGCTCGCGCACACCCTTATATCGGCAGGTTGCCGCCTCGGGGATTAGAGGGGTCGAACGGTCGCTGCCGGCAGACGCCACCCTACGCAGACACCTCAGAAAGCCCGGCCGTCACGCTCCCGCCACCGGTATCCACACCCTCATGGCGGTGATCCCGCGGTTGTGGAACGTGTAGTAAGGGATGAGCGTGATCTCGACCGGCCGCGTGGGGCGCGCTGGCCGCGGCCAGGGGGCGTACAGCGGCTCCCGAGTCAGAGAGGTGCGCCAGGCGCGTCCCCGGTGTTTAAGCACAAGCACGCCGCCCAACAGGTCCCCGCGGAACTCCTCCTGGAAACCGGCGGCCGGATCCAGCAGCAGGTCGAAAATGGAAACGTCGGGGTGGTCCAGCTGCTCAACGCAGTACACCAAAGGGCCGCGTTCCACCGCCACCCGCCCGTAATTTTCCGCCAGCATGGGATTGGCCGCGGTGAGCCGGACTTGCATGGGCAGCTCCAGCGTGACGCGATCGCCCGGTTGCCAGCTCCGGTGCAGGGCAGGGTACTGGCCCGCGTGCGCCGCCACCGCCGTGCCGTTGATGCGCAGCCGCGCGCCCTCGGCCCATCCAGGCACGCGCAGGAAGAGCGTGAACTCCGCAGGACGTTCGGGGCGGACTTCCACTTCGATTGTGCCCTCCCAGGGGTAGCGGGTCCGTTGCACGAGACCAACACGAACGCCGCTGGGCAAGCGCCAGTCAAGGGCGCCGCTGTGGTAAAGATGCACCCACACGCCCTCTGGGCTGGTGCTGTAGAAATAGCCGGGCAAGGAGGCAAGAATCCGCTCCAGATTGGGCGGGCAGCAGGTGGTGTCGTACCAGGGATTGCGGATCGGATCCGAAGGATCCCCGCTGAGCTCCAAAGGATTCCGGTAGCAGTAAAGATCGCCGGAGAGCGACATGCCGGAGTTGACCCCGTTGTAAAGCGCACGCTCCAGCACGTCGGCGAAACGGGCCTCCCCGCGGGCCGCCAGCAGGCGCCAGTTCCACATCATGTTGCCGATGGCGGCGCAGCTTTCCGTGTAGGCCAGACGGTTGGGCAACTCGTAAGGCTCGCCGAAGGCCTCGCCCTGGGCGCGCGAGCCGACACCGCCGGTAATGTATATCTTGCCCCGCACCAGGTCCTGCCAGAGAGTCTCCAGCGTGCGGGCATAGTCCGCCCGGCCGGTCTCCATGAAATAGTCGGCAGCGCCGCAACAGGCATACATGGCGCGCACGGCGTGGCCTTCCAGTTTGCTCCGCGAAGTGAATGGTTTTCCGCTGAACAAATAGACAAGCTGGGAAGCAGTAAGTTTCAGCCTTTCGCCGTCGCCTTCGAGCAGGTAACCGGCTAGTTCGAGATGACGGCCGTCGCGCGTGGTCCGGTAAAGCTCGACCAGCGCCATTTCCAGACAGGGATGACCGGTCAGCAGGGGGTCTTTGTTGCGGCCGAAATTTTCAGCCAGATAGTTAACGAATTTGATGCCGCCATCGAGCAAGGTACGGTTGCCGGTGGCGCGATAGTAGGCGATGCCGGCCTGGAGCAGGTGACCGAGGCAATAGAGCTCATGGCCACGGTGCATTTCCTTGAAGCGCAGGTTCCTGCGCTCTTCGACGTAGTAAGTGTTCAGGTAACCGGAGGGCTCCTGGGCGGCGAGAATCTCGCCGGCGAGGCGGTCGAAGGTCGCGCACAGGCCGGGGTGGTCGCCCGATTGCAGGACGAAGGCCACCGCCTCCATCCACTTGTAGAGATCCGAGTCGGTGTAAAGCGGGCCGCGCCGGGGGACGTTCTTGCGGCCGCTCAGGCGCCGGAAGTTATCCACCACGCCATGCTCTTCCAGCAACTGAAGCAGCGTGGGAATGCTCCGCTCCACGTTCGCCTTGCGTCGCGCGCTCCAGAAGCCTTCGCCCATGGCGAAAGCCCTCACCGGCACGTTGCGGAGGCCGGCGTGCGGGGAGCGCTCCAGGTGCAGGATGCCCTGGTCGCGCCAGTCCGCAGCCGGTTCTTGCCGGGCGGCTGCCGCGCAGGCAGCCGTAACGGCGCTCAGAAACTCGCGACGCGTTGATTTCATGGTGTGCCTCCTCGATCAGCATACCTGCCGGGGCGCACCTGGCCTTTTCATGCCGGCGGCGTGCCGAAATCGGGAATTTTCATGGGCTCGCCGCCGCGCAG
>JBMFPL010000457.1:0-2955 GCA_049969115.1 Bryobacteraceae bacterium
CGTTTGAAGCCGGGCTTTTCGACCGCCACCGAGTAGGTACCCGGCGTCAGGAAAGGCGCCGTGTAAGCGCCCGTGTCGTCGGTGACGAACTGCAACGACGTTCCCTTGTTGATTTCCGTGATGGTAACCTGCGCGCCGGGAACGGCGGCGCCAGTCGAGTCGCGCACGGTTCCCAGGATGGTGCCAGTGGTTACCTGTGACGGCAGTGGGCCAACCCATACACCCAGAACCGCCAGGATCAGAGCGAAGCTCGATCTCGTCATGGAGACCCTACCCTGCGCTGACGTTTGTAGACAAGTATAGTCCGAGGCGGCCAAGGGATCAAGGGGTTTCTGTTGCCCGGGCGGCCGGGAAACGGGCTGCGGGATAATGAAGGGCAGCGGAGTGCGATGAGGTTTCGCTGGCGGCGAGTCATTGCCGTGTTCATCTTCGCCAGTCTGGGCGGCGCTGCCCAGACGCCGGCGCCTGCCCCGCCCTCGGTCGGACCGGCGCCGATCATGAGAATCTCCGAGGTCAGGCCGGGTATGCATGGCGTGGCGTGGACAGCCTTCCGGGGGAACACGCCGGAAGCTGTACCCGTGGAAATCCTCGGCGTCTGGCGAAACGCCTGGGGCCCGCGCCAGGACGTGATCCTGGCGCGGATGGCCGGTGAGGCGGCCCGGACCAACGTGGCGGGCGGAATGAGCGGTAGCCCGGTTTACGTGGACGGCCAGCTGATCGGCGCCGTCTCGTTGCGGCTGAGCGTTTTCTCGCCCGATGCGATCTGCGGCATCACGCCCATCGAGCTGATGATGGAAGTCAACGACTACGATGAGAGCGTGCCGCCGGGCACGCACATCCCCGATTCGCCCCTGGCGCTGGCCACGCTGCCTGCGCCTTCCGAGTTGCTCGCCCGCGTGCTGGCTGCGGGTGCGCGGTTGCACGCAAACGGCCTCACGCTCACCCCGATCCAAACCCCGTTGACCTTCGCCGGCTTCGACCCGGAAGCGCTGCGGGTCTTCGGCCCGTTGTTCCAGCAATTGGGCCTGGTCCCGGTCCAGGGCGGCGCGGCCGGCAGCGGGAGCGGGCCGCGTCCTGCGCCGGGCTGGGAGCATGCCTTGCGGCCGGGCGAGCCCGTGGCCGCCGTCCTGGTGACGGGCGACATGTCGGTGTCCGGGTTGGGAACCGTCACTTACAACGACGGCCGCCGCGTGCTGGCGTTCGGGCACTCGTTTTTCAACCTGGGCCCGGTTGACATGCCCATGGCCCGCGCCGAGATTCTCTTCACCCACGCCTCCGCCTTCCAGCCCAACAAGTACGCCAACACCACTGAGATCGTGGGCGCGCTGCGTCAGGACCGCCACAGCGGTGTGCTGGGCGTTCTCGGCGCCGAGGCGGCCATGGTTCCGGTCAGCCTGGCCGTGCGCTCACTTGACGAGGGCCAGCGGGTGCGCAAGCAGCGCGGCTTCCGCTTCCACGTTTTCGTTCACCAGAAGTGGACGCCGTACCTGATGATGGTCACGCTGTTCAACTCCATCGCCGGCTTGAACGATTTCATGGAAGAATCCACCTTCCGGTTGAGCGGCAAGGTGGAGCTGGAGGGTCAGGGCCGCCTCGAGCTGAGCACCATGCAGGCCTCCGGTGAACTGCCCGTTCCTGCGCCCATGCTCCTGGCCGGCTGGTGGGGCGACAAGTTCAACCGCCTGTTCCTTAATGCGGTGAAGATGCCGCGGCTCAAGAGCGTGGAAGCGGTGGTGGATTTGTTTCCCCAACGGCGCGTGGCCACGGTGGAGAGCGCTTGGGTCGCCTCCAGCGAAGTCGAGCCGGGCCAGGAACTCAGCGTGCGCGCGTTCCTGCGCCCGTACCGCGGGCCGCGCCTGGAGCGTGAGATCAAGCTGCGCATCCCGCCCGGCCTGGCGCGCGGCGACTACCGCATCCTGTTGAGCGACGCCGACACGATCAACCGCACCGAATCCTCGGCGGGCTTCATGAATCGCTTCATTGACCTGCCCCAGGCCGTTTCGCTCATCAACCGGGAGCGCAGCAACAACCGCCTCTACGTCTCGCTGGTCCAGGCCCGCCCCACCCTGTTCTATGACGACAAGACGATGCCCAGCCTGCCGCTGTCGGTGCTCAACCTGATGCAGACCGGAAGGGCTGCGGCCCGCGCGCTGGCTTCCTCATCGGAAAGCGTCATCGAGCAAACCGCGATCCCCTTCGATTACGTCATCAACGGCAGCTACGCCCTCAAAATCCAGGTCCGATAGTGCGTCCCATCCTCGTTTGCACCGCAACGTTTCTGTTCGTGAGGTCCTGGGCAACAGCCGCCGAAACGCGCTGGTGGATCCACAGCGAGTATGCCGACTACGAGCGCGCCCGGCTGAACAAGATCTCGCTGGCCAGCGACGGGACTTTGAGTCTGGCGCCCGTTTTACGCCTGTTGCTGGATTCGCCCTGCGCTTACCTGTGGGCGCTGGCGCAGGATTCCCGCGGCAACCTTTACGCGGGCGGCGGCGGTCCCGGGGGGCTCGGCGCGCGCGTCTACGTCATCGGCGCCGGAGGCGAGGCAAGGCTGCTGGCCGAGCTGGATGGGCTGCAAGTACAGGCGCTCGCACTGGACAGCCGGGAGCGGCTGTACGCGGCTACAGCGCCCGACGGCAAGGTTTATCGGATCGCTGCGGACGGTCGCGCCGAGCTTCTCTACGATCCCAAGGTCAAATACATCTGGGACATGGCCTTCGACCGCCAGGACGGCCTCTGGATCGCTAGTGGCGATCGGGGCGAAATCCATCGCGTGGAACCGAGCGGCGCTGGGTCCCTGTTTTGCAAACTGGCTGACACGCACGCGCGCGCCCTCGCGCTGGACGGTCAGGGTAACCTGATTGTGGGCACCGAGCCCGGCGGGCTTCTCGTGCGCGTGACGCCCAAGGGCGAGGCATTCGTCCTTTACCAGGCTCCCAGGCGCGAAATTACCGC
>JBMFPL010000458.1:0-2952 GCA_049969115.1 Bryobacteraceae bacterium
TTTTCCATTTCGCGGTACTGTTTGAGGCCCACGAACTCGGTGTACTCGCGGAAGCTGGTCAGCCAGTGCGTCCGGCCCTCGAGCAGCCCCGTGGGCGAGTTGCGCAAGGCCCGGAAGAAGTCCCTGAGCGCGCGGTGCATCACCAGGATGGACGCCACCGGAATGCTGACGCGGGCCACGCCCATCCGCGCCAGCTCGGGGATAGGCACCAGTTCAGTCTTGACACCGGTGACGCCATCCATGAGGTTCACCGAAAGCAACCCGCGGATTTCCCGCACCGCCCTCTCGATGTCGCCGCGCCGCGCGATGCCGTCAATGAAGACCATGTCGGCGCCCGCCTCCAGGTACAGGTTGCCGCGCCGGATGGCCTCGTCGAGCCCGTAGACCGCGAAAGCATCGGTGCGGGCGTTGATCACGATATCGGCGCCCAGCCGCCGCCGGACATCGGCCATGGCGCGCACCTTGCCGGCCATCTCCTCGGCGCTGATCACCTGCTTGCCTTCCATGTGGCCGCAGCGCTTGGGAAAAACCTGGTCCTCGATGTTGACCCCCGCCACGCCCATGGCGATCAGCCGTTCGGTGATGTCAGCCGCATTGATGGCGTTGCCGCCGCCAGTGTCAATGTCGGCCATTACCGGGATGCTGACCGCGCGCACGATGTGCCAGGTGTGATCCAGTATGTCTTTCATTTCCACCAGGCCCACGTCCGGCTTGGCCAGCAGGCTGCCCGCCAGCCCGAACCCGCTCACCTGCACCGCCTCGAAGCCGGCATCCTCGATCACGCGGGCGCTGAGGGCGTCGTGGCAGCCGGGAACCACCAGCGCTTGCCTTCGCTCGAGCTTTTCTCGCAGGATCGCCGCTCGTGTCATCGTCGCCTCCCGGACCATTGTAGTGAAGCGGGTGTGGCGGGCCAACCGCCCCGGGCCGGGTGTTAGAATGGCGCTTGAGGCGATGCCTTTGCTGGAAAACCGGTTTGAGCGTAACGTTCTGGTGACCACCGTGGACTACGTGTTCAACTGGGCGCGCGAGTCCTCGCTGTGGCCACTGACTTTCGGGTTGGCCTGCTGCGCCATCGAGATGATTGCCGCCAGCGCCTCGCGTTTCGACATCGCCCGTTTCGGCGCCGAGGTGTTCCGTCCCAGTCCCAGGCAGGCGGATCTGATGATCGTCGCGGGCACGGTGACGCTCAAGATGGCGCCGGTGCTCAAGCGCCTCTACGACCAGATGCCGGAGCCGAAGTGGGTGATCGCCATGGGGTCCTGCGCCAGCGTGGGCGGCCCCTTCAACACCTACGCCGTGCTGCAAGGTGTGGACAAAATCGTGCCCGTGGATGTTTACATCGGCGGCTGCCCGCCGCGCCCGGAAAACCTCTTTTACGGGCTGTTGAGACTGCAAGAGAAGATTGACCGGATGACGACGCTGGCCCGCCGGCCGACCCAGGTGCGGCTGGACGAGTCCATGCTGGAAAATTTCAAGCGCAACATCCGCATCGCGGCCACCGGCAATCCTGTTTGAAACGCTGGCCCGTCTTGACGTTTTACCGCTCTCCCGCCGGCCTCTATCGCTCCAGCAACCTGGACGAGCTGGGCTGGGTCGAGCACGGCTTTGGCACACGCCACAGCCTCAACCACCAGCCCGAGCCGCTGGCCACCGTGCGCCAGATCCACTCGGACCGCTGGGTCCTAGCCCGCGGAACGGCGGGCTGCCTGGGCCAGGGCGACGCACTGCTGTCCGACCAGTCCGGCCTTTTCCTGGGCGTCCGCACCGCCGACTGCGTCCCCATTCTGATCGCCGATCCCGCCCGCAAGGCCGTGGCCGCCGTGCACGCCGGCTGGCGAGGCGCAGCGCAGGGGCTGCCGGTCAAGGTCGTGAAGGCCATGCAGGAAAACTTCGGCTCGCGGCCGGAGCTTCTGCTCGCCGCCATAGGGCCCGCGATTTGCCGTGACTGCTATGAAGTCGGGGCGGATGTCGCTGCGCTCTTCGAGCCTTGGCTCGATCGTCCTCCAGGAACTGGCGCCCGCGCGCACCTTGACCTGGCCGAGATCTGCCGCAGGCAACTCTTGCAGGCGGGAGTGGGCGCGGACCGGATCGCAATCTGCGGGCTTTGCACCCGTTGCAGGCCGGATGAGTTCTTTTCCTACCGCAGGGGAGACCGCAGCGGGCGGATGCTGTCGTTCATCGGAATACGCCCTTGAAAACAGCAAGGGCGCGAGACCCAGCGGCCTCGCGCCCTCGGACAACCCCTTGCTTGTCAGGCCGCGTTCATGAGGATCTCGTTGAGAATCTCCAGAGGCTCCTGCTCGTTACGGTCAGCAGCTTCCTGGCACTTGATGCAGAAGGGGGTCCAGGGCACGGCGGCCAGACGCTTGGGACTGATCGGTTCCTCGCACCGTACGCAAATCCCGTAGGTACCCTCGTCCATACGTGCCAGCGCGGCACGGATGTTACGCAGAAGCTGGCTCTCCCGGTCCAGGTTGCGGATCGCGAGTTCGCGCTCGGCAGCGCGCTGCACCTCGTCAATGGCGTCCGCCGATTTTTCGATGGCGATCTCGTCGCGCCGGCGGACCGTCTCCATGAGCTCGGCCCGCTTGCGCTCGAGCATCTCGCGGTATTTCTTCAGATCACCGTCGGTCATGTTGCTTCCCCCTCCTTCACTCCCCGAGTGAACTGCAATCACTGACTCCATGTCGCTTTGTTTCCGTCCTGTTTTCTTTTCGCACCCCGTGTTTCGGGGCATCCCAGGCCGGGCCCCATTTCCCTTGTCGCCGGCCCCGGCGATCGCTGCCAAAAGATCCCGAGAACCTCTCCGGCTCCCCACGGTTGCCTGGCAACCGAGGCGCCCTCGGCGCGACTGTGCAATTCTCTTTCCAAAACGGCCCGCTGTCAAGGGGCAAAAGCTGCCCGCGGGCGCAGCTTCGTTTTAGACGTCCGAACCGGCCAAAAGTTCCCGGT
>JBMFPL010000459.1:0-2950 GCA_049969115.1 Bryobacteraceae bacterium
GACGACGTTGCTCTGCCAATGGGGGTTCGAATTCTGGCCAACCCGGGGAGAACATCGCGGGCCCGAACATTCATTTCGGTAAATGCCGGGGTAGCCCGGAGCAAGCCCGGCGAACAGGATCTCCGCAGGCGTCTCCCCGACCTAGACCTCGAGCCCCGTGGCGACTCGGTTCAAAGGCTCCTGTGACGCTTCCCCGGAATCGCTCATCGCGGGCGGGTCGGTAGCCCCGAGGCCCGCCGCGTAGAGGAGTACGGTATCTCCGTTGCCTATCTTGCTGACCTGCCGAAAATCGGCATCGTAGACATGGTCTGTCCCGGTACCCGTGCCGCTTAAGGTGAACAAGCCGGGCGCAGTGGGCGTGACCCAGACGGCGTACGGGGCGCTAACGCTGTTGTCCTCCTCGCTGGTGACCACGACCTTCACAAAGCGGATCCGGGGTACGTCGAGTTCGAAAGGGATCAGGGTGTTGACCTGCCTGGGCGACACGAAAAACAGGGGCGCGCGAACCCGGTCCACAGTGACGCTCACTCCACCCAGCGAGCGCGGCAGCGGTACCTTGTCCGCCCGGGCCTCTTTTCGAGCGAGGCGCTCAGCGAAAATGGCCACCCAGCAGCCTGGGGAAATCGCAGCGCTGTAAGAGGTCCCATTCAAAACCGCCGAGATCTGGGGTTGCCCCCAGCACGCCAGACTGAGGGCGAGCAGTCCGAAAAAGCCACCGCATCGGCTAGTGCCTGACCATCGGACCGTCCTCGCCATGGCATATCGTTCCTCCAATTGGTAGTAGAGTGGGCCGGAGCGGCCATCAATACTCACGGCAAAGCGGCCACCAGAGGCGTCCCACGCGGCCGGCGGGATTCGCCAGACAAAACTGCTGAGTCCAAACCGGCTGCTACAATCCCTACGTGAGCGGCAACATGGCGCAGCGCCGCCAGGCTCTAGCGAAGCGGATCGCCGCGGGCGGTGTGGATGCCGTCGTAGTTTCGGCCCTGCCCAACATCCGCTACCTGTGCGGCTTCACAGGGAGCAATGGCCTGCTGCTGGTTCGTGCCGATGCCAGCGCAGTCCTGTTCACCGACCCGCGTTACGAAATTCAGGCCTCCTGGGAAGCCAATTGCCCGGTCCGCATCACCCGCAAGCCACTGGTCAAGGCGCTGGCGAGCGAGATCGGCCGTGAGCGTGGCGCTCGCAGGATCGGCTTCGAACCCTCGCGGATCACGCAGGCCGATTACGAGGCGCTGGCCTCCAGTCTCGACCGGCGAGCCGGACTGAAGCCGCTTCCCGGCATCGTCGAAGCGCTACGCATGGTGAAAGCGCCCGAAGAAATTGAAGCCATCCGCCGCTCGATGGCCATCGCCGCGGAGGCATTCGAAAAGACCATGGGGAACGTACGCGAGGGCGTTCGCGAGAGCGAGCTGGCCGCCGAACTGGACTACCGGATGCGGCGGCTGGGCGCGGAAAAACCCGCCTTCGAGACCATCGTGCTGTTCGGGGAGAACGCCGCGCTGCCCCACGGCAGGCCGGGCCAGCGTGCATTGCGGCCGGGCGAGTTGATATTGGTAGATATAGGCGCGGTTCGCGACGGCTACTCCAGCGACATGACGCGCATGGCCGTCGCGGGAAGGCCGGGCAACCGGGTGAAGCGTCTTTACCAGATCGTGCTCGAAGCTCAACAGAGCGCGCTGGAGCAGCTCCGGCCCGGCGTCGCCGGCGCTGCCGTGGATGCCGTCGCCAGGCATGCTCTCGCACGCCACGGGCTGGCGAATTGTTTCGTTCACTCCACCGGCCACGGTGTGGGCCTCGAGATTCACGAGGCGCCCAGGCTCGGCAAGGGCGAGCGCAAGCGCATGCGCCCGGGCATGGTGGTGACCGTCGAGCCGGGCATCTATATCGAAGGCTGGGGCGGCGTCCGGATCGAGGATACGGTTGTGGTAACCTCGAACGGGAGCGACATCCTCACCCCGGTGAGCAAGGAGCTGCTGGTGCTGTAGGCGCGTCGTGCCAGAGGAGCGCGCCGGCGCGAGGTGGTGCATGACCATAGAGGAAATCCGCGAGTTGATCAAAGTCGTGGCCGAGACTGGCATCAGCGAGCTAGAAGTGCAGCGCGGCGAGAACCGGGTTCGCATCCGACGGACGCCCGAGGTCAACGCGCACAACATCGTTCTTCCCGCGCAACCCGTCGTGGCGGCTCCGGCGCCTGTGCCTGCGCCTGCCGTTCCCACCCAGGCAGCCTCGTCCGCTGCCCCTGCGCCGGCTGCCCCAGCTCCGGCCCCCGCCGAGCCGGCCGAACCCGCGGCCGACTCCTCGCTGGTCTACGTCAAGTCGCCCATCGTGGGCACTTTCTACGAAGCCCCGGCGCCCGGCGCGCCCCCGTTCGTGCAGGTCGGGGACACCGTGCGGCCCGGCCAGGTGCTGTGCATCATCGAATCTATGAAGCTCATGAACGAAATCGAGGCCGAAGTGGCCGGCGTCATTGTCAGCCGGATGGTGCAGAACGCCCAGCCTGTCGAGTACGGCGAAACGCTCTTCGCCATCCGGCCCCTTTGAGCGCCATGTTTCGCAAGGTTCTCATTGCCAACCGCGGCGAAATCGCGCTGCGCGTGATCTGCGCCTGCAAGGAACTGGGCATACCGACGGTGGCCGTTTACTCTGAGGCTGACCGCCACAGTCTCCACGTGCGCTTCGCTGACGAAGCGATTTGCATCGGCCCCGCCAAGAGCGCGCTCAGTTACCTGGACTTCACCAAGATCATCAGCGCGGCGGAAATCACCGACGCCGACGCCATTCATCCCGGCTACGGCTTCCTGAGCGAGAACGCAGATTTCGCCGAAGTCTGCCAGGCCTGCGGCATCAAGTTCATCGGGCCCAGCCCGGAAGTCATCCGCCTGATGGGTCTCAAGGAACGCGCCCGCGCAGCCATGCGCGAGGCGGGCGTGCCCGTGCTGCCCGGCTC
>JBMFPL010000460.1:0-2949 GCA_049969115.1 Bryobacteraceae bacterium
TTCAGGGCGGAAACGCGCCGGCCGGCGGCGGCCACGCGCATCGTGGCGCTGATGACCGTGCGCGGGCCGCGAGAGGACTGGCGCGCCGAGCCGCTCGAGCACCAAGGTTGGCTCGGCCTGCGGTTGATCGCGAGCGCGGGCCGGGGAGAACTGTGGGCGCAACTGGAGGCGGGTGCCCCTGGTCCTGCCGGTTATCCGGAGGCTGTCCGGACCGGCAAGGCGCGTATGGCCGGCCGCTGGAACCAGGAAACCCTCATGGTGGATTGAGTCCCGGTTAACATAGGGGACGATGAGCAGGCTGGAAACCACGCGCCGCAGATTTCTGGCCGCCTCGGCGGCCTCGTTGTTCATCCCCGGGCCACGCGCGGAAAGCGCCTCTCGGCCCAACATTCTCTGGCTGAGCTGCGAAGATCTCAGCCCCGATCTGGGCTGTTACGGCGACCGTTACGCCCACACGCCCAATCTGGACCGGCTGGCGCGCGAGGGCGCGCTCTACCGCTACGCCTTCTCGACTTATCCGGTCTGCGCCCCCAGCCGCTCCTCGATCATCACCGCCATGTGGCCTGCCTCCATCGGCACGCATCACATGCGCTCGCAGGGCGTGCCACCGCCATTCGTGAAGTGCTTCACCGAGTATCTGCGCGCGGCCGGCTACTACTGCACCAACAACGTCAAAACGGATTACAACTTCCCCGCGCCCCTGACCGCCTGGGACGAGTGCTCCAACCGCGCCCATTACCGCAATCGGCGCAAGGGCCAGCCCTTCTTCGCCGTCTTCAATAACACGGTCACCCACGAAAGCCAGATCCGCGCCGAGCCACAGGTTTTCGCCCGACAGATCGCGCGCCTCAAACCCGAGGAGCGTCACGACCCGGCCCAAGCGGTGCTGCCTCCCTATTACCCGGACACGCCTGTCGTGCGGCGCGACTGGGCCAATTACTATGACCTGACGACGGCCCTGGATTACTGGATCGGCGATTGGCTTGCGCAGCTCGAACAGGAAGGCCTGGCGGAAAACACGGTCGTCTTCTTCTGGGCCGATCACGGCCGCGGCCTGCCGCGCGCCAAGCGGTGGCCGTACGACTCGGGCTGCCGCGTGCCACTGATCGTTCGCTGGCCCGGGGCCATCAAGCCCGGCACGGTGTGCGAGGACCTGGTGAGTCTGATGGATCTGGGGCCGACCGTGCTCTCCATCGCCGGCGTCGAAATCCCCAGGTGGATGCAGGGGCGGGCGTTTCTGGGCCCGCAAGCGGCCCCGCCGCGCCAGTATGTCTTCAACGCGCGCGACCGCATGGACGAAGCCTACGACATGATGCGCGCCGTGCGCGACCGCCGCTACCGTTACATCCGCAACTACCAGGCGTGCAAGCCATACGCCCAGTACATTGACTACATGGAGCAGATGCCCACCATGCGCGAGATGCGCCGGCTGAACAAAGAAGGCAAGCTGGTGGGCCCGCAGCGCAACTTCTTCCTGCCCGAGAAGCCGCCCGAGGAACTTTACGACACCTTTGAAGATCCCCACGAGGTCAACAACCTGGCCGGGTCCCCGGCGCACCGCGAGGTGTTGCAGCGCATGCGGCGCGTGCTGGATGAATTCATGAAGGAGACGGGCGATCTCGGCCTGATTCCCGAACCAGAACTTCAGGAACGCATGCGCCCCGGTGGTGTCTGGCAGACCACGGCTCGGCCGGTCATCGAACCGGCGGGCGGGCGTTTCCGGGGACCGGTCGAGGTCCGGCTGAGTTGTCCCACCGAAGGCGCTTCCATCGCCTGGACGATCGAACAAGGCGAAAACGTACACTGGGAGCTTTACGCGCGGCCTATCCGCATGGAGCGCAACGTGCGATTGCGCACCAAGGCGTGCCGGTTGGGATGGCACGACAGCCCGGAGGCCCAGGCGGAGTTCCAGATCGGCGCCTGAAGCGCGTTTCCGCGTGTATACTTCCGGACATGGCGTCCAAAGTGTTGCCTGCGACAATTCTGCTGGCGGGCGCTTGTGTGGCGCAGCCTCGCAAGAGCATCTTCGTCATCACGGATGCCGAAGGTGTGGCGGGCATCTGCCGCCAGGAGCAGGTGGAACCGCGCGATCCCGAGTTGCGCCAGTTGCTCACCGGCGAAGTCAACGCGGCAGTGGAGGGATTCTTGGAAGGCGGCGCGGACGAGGTCGTGGTCTGGGATGGCCACGATGGCAGCCAGACCCTCTCCGCCTCCACCATCCACCCGCGCGCCAGACTCATCATCGGCAGCCTGGGCGTGACCATGACCATGGAGCGGGGCTACGCGGGACTGGCGTTTATCGGCCAGCACTCCATGGCCAACACCCGCGGCGGGATCATGGCGCACAGTTACAGCTCGCTGGGCATCCAGAACTTGCGCCTCAACGGCAAGCCGGTGGGAGAGATCGAGACGCGCGCGGCGCTGGCCGGGTGGTTCGGCGTCCCGGTGATCCTGCTGACGGGCGACGATGCCGCGGTCAAGGAACTTCAAGCGATCGTCCCCGAGGCTGAGCTGGTCTCGGTGAAGGAAGGTCTGGGGCGGTACTCGTGCATCACGCTCTCGGCCAAGGCTGCCCAGGAGGCGATCCGGGCTGCGGCCCGCCGCGCCATGGCCAAAATCGACAAGATCCGGCCCTACCGCATCGAAGGTCCGGTGATGATCGAGGTGGAGTACACCACGCGCAACTCACTGCCGATTGACGCGGCGTTGCGGGCGGGCGCCGAAGTGGTGGACGACCGCACCATTCGCTACCGCGGCCGCGATTTCCTGGAAGCCTGGACGCGCTATTCGGTGCGCTAGTCTCCGCCGCGGAATTTGCGCCACCGGCCCAGGATCCCCAGCACGAGCAAGCCGAGGCCGATCAGCGCCAGCCCGGCCGGCTCGGGTGCAAGTTGAGGATCGCCTTCAGGCGCGACGCGCAACGCGTCGTCGAGTACGAAGAAATCCGGC
>JBMFPL010000461.1:0-832 GCA_049969115.1 Bryobacteraceae bacterium
GATGGCCGCGCGCCCGTTCGCCACATCGGGCACGATGAGCACCTCGATGGGACCCGTGGCATAGGGACGCGCCCAGGCGACATGCGGCGTCTCGATGTCGAGCCCGTAGGGAGCGTCCATACGGCCCAGCGCCTCGAGCGTCTCGTTGTAATCGGTCAGGCGGAAGCGGTCCAGGTAGAGCGTTGCCGGCCCTTGCAGGGAAAGCCGCAGGCGCGACACGGCGCGCAAATCCACACCTGCGAACTCGCGCAGCCTGAGCTGCACGTGCTGCGCACCCCGGCGCAGGTCTGCCGTGCGCGCCGCGTGTGCTTCGCCGTTCTCGAGCTCCACCGCCAGCCTCACCGGTTGTTCGGAGTACACGAAGAACTGGAGGGCCTCGAAGCGATGCCAGTTCACCGGCACCCAGTCCGTTTCCACCCCGCCAGTCTGACCGGCGGGAACGATGACCTTGAGCGAGTGCGTCTGCCAGGAGGGGAATTCGGTGGACTGTTCGACCTGGGCGGTGCCGGCGGGCTTCCAGCGCGCCGCCTCATCGCGGGATTCGAAACTGGCGAAGTTGGGACCCGGCCGCCCGGGTCCGCGCTGCGCGGGTCCTTGCAACGTCAACCAGAGCGCCGCGGCTAAAATGGCGAGCAAAGCGTGAAGACGCGTGGGTAACATGGCGCCACGATTGTAGCTTAGTCGCCGCTTCCGCGGCAGCACGCCGGGAATTCTGACCGCGGCCGGCATCGCGCCGCCGTCGCAACTTGCTCAGCCGTTGCGCGGGCGGTCGGCGGTTCCTATGCCCAGCGAGCGCATCTTGCGGTAGAGATGGCTGCGCTCCAGCCCCAAC
>JBMFPL010000461.1:842-2945 GCA_049969115.1 Bryobacteraceae bacterium
TCACGTTGCCGCCCGCCTCTTCCAGCTTCTTGAGGATGTACTCGCGCTCGGCCGCCCGCCGGACCTCATCCAGGCTGGCGAAACGCTCCGCCGCCCGCTCGGCCGTCCTGCGGCCCATGTTCAAGGGAACGTGCCGCGCCTCGATCCGGGTCTGCGGGCACATGATAACGATGCGCTCCATCAGGTTCTTGAGCTCGCGCACGTTGCCCGGCCAGGAGTATTCCTGCAACAGGCGGTAGGCGTCCGGAGTCAGCTCCTTCGGCTTGCGACCGTAAGCCGTGGTGAATTGCTTGAGGAAGTAATCGGCCAGCAGCGGGATGTCTTCCCGGCGTTCGCGCAAGGGCGGCACGTAGAAGGGGATCACATTGAGCCGGTAGAAGAGATCCTCGCGAAAATTGCCGCGCTCGATTTCGTCCTCGAGATTCTTGTTGGTGGCCGCGATCACCCGTACGTCCACCTGCACGGATTCCGAAGCGCCCACCGGCTCGAAGCGCTGCTCGTCGAGCACGCGCAGCACTTTGGCCTGGGTCTTCAGGCTCATGTCGCCGACTTCGTCCAGGAACAGCGTGCCGCCGTCGGCGCGCTGGAACTTGCCGATCTTGTCTTCGGTGGCGCCGGTGAAGGCGCCCTTGCGGTGACCGAAGAGCTCGCTTTCGATGAGCTCCTCAGGAATGGCCGCGCAGTTGACTTCCACGAAAGGCTGCGAGGCGCGCGGGCTCATGGCGTGGATGGCGTGGGCCACCAGCTCCTTGCCCGTCCCGCTTTCCCCATAGATCAGCACGCGACCGTTGGTGCCCGCCATGAGCGCGATCTGCCGCCGCAGAGCCTTCATGGGCACGCTCTCGCCGATAATGCGGTAGGGTTCGGCCGATTCCCGCAGCCGGCCCAGTTCCAGCGTCAGCCGCCGGTGCTCGACCGCGTTCTTGACCACGACGCAGACCTTCTGGTGGCTGAGCGGTTTCTCCAGGAAGTCGAAAGCACCCATTTTGGTGGCCTTCACCGCGGTCTCGATGGTGCCGTGGCCGGAGATCATCACCACCACCGGGCGGTCGGCTTCGGGCAGCTCCTGGATGCGCGCCAGGGCCTCCAAGCCGTCGAGGCCGGGCAGCCAGATGTCGAGCAGGACCACTTCGTAAAGCTGCCGCCGGATCTGGTCCAAGGCCTGCTCAGCGGTCTCCACCGCTTCCGCCACGTAGCCCTCGTCCTCGAGCACGCCGCACAGCGACTGGCGGATGCCGGGCTCGTCGTCCACCACCAGCACACGCGCGCGTTTCACGAGGCGACCTCCTGAAGGGCGCGTCCGGCCTCCAGCGCCGGGATCTCGATGATGAAACGGGCGCCTGCGGGCTCGTTGTCTTCCACGCGGATGGTTGCCTTGTGCTCGCTCAGGATCTGGCTGACGATCGCCAGGCCCAGCCCGGTGCCCCGGCCCTTGGTGGAGAAATAGGGCAGGAAGAGCTTTTCTTTGTCCTCGGGCGAGATGCCGCAGCCGGTGTCAGCCACCACCAGCTCGAGCACCTCGGGGGAAGGCGCTTGGGTGGCCACGTACAGCCGCTTGAGCGGCGAATCGTGCATGGCCTCGGCCGCGTTGTCCACCAGGTTGACGATGGCGCGCTTGAACAGCTCGCGGTCCAGATTGGCGGGCGGCAAGCCGGGAGCGAGATCGCAGTGCAGCTCGATGCCGTCCAGCCTGCCTTCGAAAAGCGCCAGCGCGTCCTGTACCACCTCGTTCAAATCGGCCGGCGCCGGGCGAGCCGCGGGGAAGCGGGCCAGTTGCGAGAACTGATCCACCAGGCTCTTGACCGATTCGACCTCGCGCGCAATGGTCTGGATGCACTGCTCGGCGATGCGACGGAATTCGGCAGGCACGTTGTGCCGCTCCAGTTGCGTGCCCAGCCGGCCGGTGCTGAGCGCGATGGGCGTGAGCGGGTTCTTGATTTCGTGCGCCACGCGCCGCGCCACCTCCTGCCAGGCCAGCGCCTTCTGCGCGCGCAGCAGCTCACTGGTGTCTTCCAGCACGACCACGAAACCCGCCCCGACTTTGGCATCCAGGGCAGCCACGGTAGCAGAGAGGTGCCGGCGGCCCTCCCCGGTTTCCAGCTC
>JBMFPL010000462.1:0-2942 GCA_049969115.1 Bryobacteraceae bacterium
AGCCGAGCCATCCCGGCGCTCGGCGCCACAGGGACCGCGCCGCTGGCGTCAAAAACCGTCAAGGCGCCTGCCGCGCTTGCCTCGCCTGCCCGTCGGCTGCCGGCTGGACGACTTCCGGATTTTCCCCGGCGGAGCGCGTCGCTCGCGCCCGCTCGATTGGAAGCCCTGGGCGTCGCATCGCTGGAGCTTCGGGCGGCGCAGGGTGCGGGGACGATTCGCGCTATGTCCGCGGCAGCCTTCGCCAGCACGGCTTTCCGTCTCGGTTACCCGCGGAACTGGATCCGGCCCACGGGTGGACTCCCTGCCTGCGAGTGCCTATTGCCGGCTCTTCCCGCTCCGCTCAGCTTGACCTCGCTGGGCGTGATGAGCACGAGCGCGCTGGCGGTGAGCGTTACCGTGCCGAGCTTCTCTGCCAGCTTGGCGGCCCTGCCGATCGAATTGCCGCTCGCTGGTTACGCCGAGCTCGGTCCGCCCCGAGCCTCCGTTTTCCGGCAAAACCTGGTTGGCCAGCCGTGGCTCATACCCTCTCCAGCCCTGCGACTGCCGCCAGCAGCAGCGACGGGAACGTCCGCCCAGTTGTTCGAAGCTGCGCCGGTCGTCTCGACCTTGAGGCCCGTGGCGGTGGAGCACGCCGCGCAGATCGCGGCCCGCCGGCAATTCACCTTGGCCGGGAAGTCGCAGGGTTACGCCGCTGTTCGCGTAGCGGCGTCGCAGACACAGCTCGTGCCGCCGGCCAGTGCGTTGTCTGACGCGGAGGCGATCGCGCTGGAGACCCCGCGGGCGGTGACGGCAGGCAGTCCGCTCGCGGCGCATGTGGTCCCGGCGGCAGCGAAAGTCGGCATCGTCCTCCCGGCCGCAGAGGTGGCTCAGCCTCGCGGACTACCCGGCCGCGCGGAATGGATGCCTGTCGCTATGCCGGCGCTGCCGCGCAGTGATGCGGCTGCACCCGCGCCCATGCTCGCGCCGCGCCTCCGCGTGCGGGCCCCGGTGTTTCATTCGGTTGCCGCCCGAGTAGCCGCGACGCGAACCCTCCCGACCGCAATCGAGTTGGGAGCGCTCGCATCTCCTGGCCCCGTGACTTGGCAGGCCCGAAGCTTGACGGCGGAGTGGGACTTCCCCAGCGCTTCGGCGGTGATTGCCCCGAAGATCGGAGAGGAAATGCGTCCCGCAGCGTGTCTATCGCCGGCCGGATGGCAGCAAATCACGCAGCCGCGAATCGTTTCGCCGCCGCCCGTTGTCGCAGAGCCGGGGCTCCTGTTGCCCGAGCGGGAGGCTGCGAGGCCGCGGGTTGCTTCCCGGTTGGCGAGCGCGGAAGCCGCTCTCACGGTGATGCCTCCGCGGGCTATCGCGCTCCCCATCTCTCGGCCGCAACCACTCGAGATTCTCATGGCAGTTTCGGCGCCCGCGCCGGCGAGCCGCGCCCTACCCGCATGCCGGTCTGTGGCCAGGGCGTTCCATTCCTTTGCTCGACCGGGTGAACTGCCCTTGCTGCGTGGGCCGCTGAGAAAGCAGGCGAAGGGCGTTGCGCCGGCGCAGGAGCCGCTTTGGAGAACTCGTGCGAAGCGCCCCTCGAGCCATGCCGCATTGGTGACAGTCGAGTTCGAGCTGCCCCCGACGCCTCCTCTATGGCGCCAGTTGCTCGGCGTCTGGAGGTCGGTGCCTGTTGCGCTCCGCGCTGCCGTCGCCTCGCTAGCCTTGCTGACGGGATTGATCTTGCTGGTCTGGGCGGTGGCTGGTGAGACAATCGGCACGCAGCTCGAAAAGCGGGCGGCGGTTCGATTGCAGGAAGACTTTCGCGGCGGGTTGGCCGCCTGGATGGGAGAGGCGGGGTGGTCAGAAACCTGGAAGCAGAACCCACAGGGTTTTGTCGAGGTCGGCAAGCTGGCGTTGTGGCGGCCTTCGCGGCGGATGTCCGATTACCAGCTCGAGTTTCTGGGTCAACTGGGCGGCAAAGGCTTGGGCTGGGTGTTCCGCGCAGTGGATCTGGAAAACCACTATTCCATGAGGCTGGTGGTGCTGAAGCCCGGGCCGATGCCGACCGTGGCCCTCGTACGAACCACAATCGTGGCTGGTCGCGAGCAGCAAAGAGTCCAGGTGCCGGTGCGCGTCAGGATTCATCAAAACTCCCCCCTGCGCGTGCGCATGCTGGTCAAGGCCGACGGCTTCAGCACCTGGATCGCCGACCAACTGGCAGACTACTGGCGCGACGATCGCTTCCGCGAAGGCGGCGTGGGTTTCTTTGCGGAACCCGGCGATCGGGCGCAGCTTTTCTGGGTCCGTCTCGTGCATCAGGACGATTTCTTGGGTAAACTTTGTGCTTATCTGGCGCCGAGCCAAAGGGAGGTTCATTGACCATGGACGCAGGCAAGTCCGCAGCCGCTGCCCCGGCGGAGAAGGGGCGAAACCCGAAGCAAACCGGCGAACAGAATTCGGCGCCCTCGGTAGCGCTGGCCCGTGCCGTGGCGCGGCACCTCGAGGGTAGGCCCGAAGAGGCGCTCAAGGAGCTGGAGCGCGCAGTCGCCAAGGGCGAACGCACGGCTGAGATCTTCCAGGCCATGGGCCAGGTCCAGTTCGAACTCGGCCGTTATGAAGACAGCGCGGCCAGCTTCCGGGAATTGCTCAAGCTGGATCCAGGCAACGCCGACGCATGGTTCAACGTGGCCGTGTGTCTGGAGCGGCTGGAGCGCTGGCAGGAAGCTGCCGAGCATTACAAGAAAGCCGCTGAGCTGGAGCCCGAACGGGTCGAAGCGGAACTCGGGCTGGGTTTGTGCCTGCTTCATCTGAACATGCACAAGCCGGCCATAGCCGCTTTCGACAAGGTGTTGCAATCCAGACCCGATTCGGAGCCTGCGCTGCTCGGCAAGGCCGTCGCTCTCCAGCAGGAGGGCAAGGCGGCTGAAGCCGTCGTGCTCTACCGCCAGGTTCTGGAACGCAACCCCAAG